>JAFSFF010000063.1 GCA_017435375.1 Thermoguttaceae bacterium | reverse complement strand
TCGCCCTTTATCGCCGCGGCGTTCGCCCCTTTTGCGTCGGAGAAGCCCTATGGCCAAAGAAAAAACGTCGTCCCCGAACCTGGAAAAGTTGCGGAATATCGGCGTCGTCGCGCACATCGACGCCGGCAAAACGACCGTTACCGAAAAAATGCTCTTCTACTCGCAGTTCGTGCATAAAGTCGGGATGGTCGACGCCGGAACGACCGTTACCGACTTCGACCCGGAAGAGCGCGAACGCGGCATCACCATCCGCGCCGCTTGCGTTACGTTCGACTGGAACGACCACACGTTCAACTTGATCGACACGCCCGGACACGTCGACTTCACCGCCGAAGTCGAACGCTCGCTCCGCGTTTTGGACGGCGCGCTCGTCGTTTTCAGCGCTCGCGAAGGCGTCGAAGCGCAGAGCGAAACCGTTTGGCGGCAAGCGGATAAGTATCACGTCCCGCGCGTCGCGTTCGTCAATAAGATGGATCGCGAAGGCGCCGACTTTTACGCCGTCTTGGAAGAGATCGAAAAGCGTCTGAACGCGAAACCGCTCGTCGTTTCAATTCCGGTCGGTTCCGGCCCGCCCCACCTCCCGGAAGCGTTCCGCGGCACGATCGACCTGATCGAAATGAAGCAGCTGACGTTCGACCCGACCTCGAACGGGCGAAATTACGAAACGTCCGAAATCGAACCGGAAATGCTCGAGCAAGCGCAACTCTACCGCGAAAAGCTCCTCGACGACCTCTCGATGTTCAGCGACGAGATGACCGAGTTGCTCCTTTCCGGCGAAGAGGTTCCGGTCGAAACGATTCGCGCGGTCTTGCGTCAAGCGACGCTCTCCGATATGGGCGTTCCGACGCTCTGCGGTTCCGCGCTCGACGGGATCGGCGTTCAACCGGCGATGGACGCGGTTTGCCATTACCTCCCGTCGCCGACCGATTTGCCGCCGGTCGAAGGCGTCGACCCAGCGAACGAAGAAAAGAAGCTGGAGCGCAAACCGCTCGACACGGAGCCGTTCGCCGGGCTGATTTTCAAAATCGAGTCGAACCCGCACGGCGACATGTTCTTCATCCGCGTTTACTCCGGGACGCTGAACGCCAACTCGCGCGTTCTGAACCCGCGAGCGAAGCAAAAGGAGAATATGCCGCAAATTTGGCGCATTCAAGCCGACCACCGCACGCAAGTCGACTCCGTTTCGGCGGGCGACATCTGCGGCGTCATCGGGTTGCGTTTTAGCGTTACCGGCGACACGTTGTGCGACGTCAAGAGCCCGATTTTGCTCGAATCGATCACCTTCCCGCAAACGGTCGTTTCGATGGCGATCGAGCCGGAATCCGCCGACGAACATAAGAAACTGAAAGCGGTTCTCGAGTCGATGCGCCGTCAAGACCCGACGTTCCAAGCGTCGGTCAACGAGGAAACCGGCCAAACGCTCGTCAGCGGAATGGGCGAACTTCACCTCGAAGTCATTAAACACCGGCTTTTACGCGAACACAAACTCCGCGTTCGCGTCCGCGACCCCCGCGTCAGTTACCGCGAAACGCTGCAAAAGTCGGCGGAGGTTTCCGGCGGCGGCCAACGCGTGTTGGGCGGCGTTCGCCATTACGCCGAGTTAACGCTCCGCGTCGAACCGACGGACGACCTCGACGTCAAGATCGCGGTGAAATCGGACGACGAAGCGTTCAAGCCGGAATGGCGCGCGATCGTCGCCGAGTCGCTCCGCGAAGAATCGCAAGGGGGCGGTCTCCTTGGGTTCCCCCTTAGCGGCGTTAAATTGGAGATTTTGGGCGGACAATTCAGCGAAACGGACACCGACGAAATCGCGCTCCGTTACGCGGTCGGCGACGCTTACCGCAAGGCGCTCGACGCGGCGAAGATTACGTTGCTCGAACCGATTATGCGCCAAGAAATTCAAACGCCGGACGAATACGTCGGGGACGTGGTCGGCGATATTAACCAACGACGCGGCGTCGTCGTTCAAACGGACAATCGCGGCAAGTTCACCGTCGTCGAAGCGGAGACGCCCCTTTCGAGCCTCTTCGGTTACTCGGCCGCGCTCCTCGGTTTGACGAAGGGCCGCGCGAGTTGCACAATGGAACTCGCGAAATACGGCCCGGCGCCGAACGAAATCCTCCGCAGCTTCACGCTCGAATAATTTCGGCGACCATTTTCGAATCGGCGGCGTTTCTCCCCGAAGCGCCGTCGAAGCGACAAAACGCGGCGAGTTTAACGTTTTTAACGCCGCAAAATTCGCCGACTTCCCCGGTAAAAACGCCAAACCCGGCGCGACGTTTTCTTCAACGTCGCGTCGGGTTCGTTTTTAGCCGCGTTATTTCGCCGACTTCGTTACTTCGTCGGCGTTCTCTATTTCGCCGACTTTACCCCGCTTCACTCCTCGACGAGGCGCGGAACTTGCAGACCGTCGACGCCCGGCGCCGCGTCCCAATCGATCTTCACTCGCGACAGGTACCAGTCTTTCCCCTTCGACGCGTTCCCTTGGAAGAAGAGCCAAGTTTGGCCGTCGTCGTCGACGAAAACGCCCGGGTGCCCCGATTCCGACGCGTTCCACTGCCCCTTCGGCCCGTTCGTTATAAACGGAACGTCCCAAACGCGCGTCCAAGAGAGCCCGTCGTCGCTGACCGCCAGCCCGATATGTTGCGGATCGTTGTTGTACCCGCCCGCGTAAAACATATACAATTTTCCGTCGCGTTCGAGCGTCGTCGCCGCCTCGATGCACTTCGTTTCCCAGGGAAGCTCCGGTTGCAAAATCGAGTCGTCGCAGGCTTGCTTCCAAGCGTTCGGCCCGAGATCGGAGTCGGCGTCGGCGGTCGCGACGACGAGTTTTTGAATTTTCCCAGCCGGGTCGCGCGTCGCGGCGTACAGGAGGAAGCGGCCTTTAAAGAAGATTACTTCGGCGTCGATCGCGCGACCGTTCGTCCAATCCGGCCCGTTCGGACGGAAAATCGGGTTCTCCGGATGCGGCGCAAACTTCACGCCGTCGTCCGACGTCGCCATACAGATCGCGTCTTTCGCCCCGGTTCCATACGACTGATAAAACAAGTAAACTTTATCGTTGATAACGCGAGCGCAAGGCGCGCAAAAGCCCTTCTTCACACACTCCTGCGTCGGGAGGAGGTTGTCGACAAACGTCCAGTCGACGAGATTGTCGCTCGTCGCGATACCGGTCGTCCAGCCGTATTTCCCGCCGTCCTTTTCTTGCGGCGGAATCGAGAAGTACATATAATACTTACCCTTAAAGCGGACGACGGACGGGTCTTTCGCGAAATTTTTCGGCGCCCATTTCATCTTCGGATTCTTCAACGCCGGCGCGTCGGCCGGAGTAATCGACGCGGCGCCCTCCGGAGCGTCGAGGATTTTCGGAACGTCGGCGAAAACGGCCCCGACGCTAAAAAGAGCCGCCGCGCAAGCGACGACGCCCCGACGAACGACGCGTCGCGACGACGCAAACGAGGCAAATTGAGCAAAATACGCAAACGACATAAAGCCTCCAATCCAACAAAACGTTAATCAAACGGCAAAAGCCCAATACCAAAACGGCTCGACGCGCTTTTTCGCTCGCCGACGTTCGCCATTATACCCGTTTTGCGCCCGCGAAACAAGTCGCGTCGCCGTCGAAACGCCGTTTTTTAAGCCGCGCTCGCCTTTCGCCGTTTCGCCCGCTCTACCCAATTTGCCAAGACGCCGCGCAACGCGCCCGCGTCGAGCGTCGCCGAAAATGAAAAATTTTCCAAAAAACGTCGAGAGCGCGTTTCGAGCCGTTGACGTCGACGCTAAACGCCGTATAATAAGAAAAGAAGCGGACGGCGTTCTTTTGGGACGCTTCCCCTTTTTGCCCGCGTTCGACGTTCGCCGTCGAGCGACAAGGCGGCCGAGTGGCGGAATGGCAGACGCTGGGGATTTAAAATCCCTTGCCCTTGACGGGCGTGCGGGTTCGAGTCCCGCCTTGGCTATTTTAACCTCTAGAGCCTCGAGCGTTTTTTCGTTCGGGGCTTTTTTTGTCGCGTCGTCGGCGCTTTTTGCCGCGTTTTTGGGAACGGAAGCGAACTTTTCTCTTAAAACCTCTCTAATTGCTCTCGTTTTTTAACTCCGCTCGCCTCGCCAACCCGCAAATTCACCTTAACCGCCACAATCGTCCCAAAATCAAAAAAAAAAAATAAAATTGGATTTTTCCGGAATTTTCTTGCTTTTTCCTCTCGGCCAAATTAAAATGAAATCTAAGAACGCGACGCATCGTCGTGTTCCTCGTTTTTTTCTTTCTCTTCCGACGTCCGCCGCGACGAAGTTTCCGCCGCCGACGCCGCTTTTATCCCTTTCCCGTTAAGGAGTCTGCAATGCGAAATTCCGCGTCGATTTCCCGTTCTCGTTTCGCGCTCGTCGCGCTTTTAGCCGCTTTTGTTTGCGTTTCGACCGTCGGTTGTAACGCGGCGCTCCGTCGCGCCGAATGCGCCGGCGTTTTCGTCCAATGCAAAGATTTCGTCGCCGTCGCCGCTCAAAAGTCGGAACAGTTGGGCCCCGAAGCGGCGTCTCCGGAGGGTCTCGCCAAGGGCGCGGCGATTTACGCCGAACTCCGCGACTGCGTTCGCTCGATCGACGCGAGCAAATGCCCGCCGGAATTTAAAAAGGCGTTCGACGACTTCGCCGCTTATACCGCTCGTTTGGGCGACGTCGGCGAGGAAATCGTCGCCGCGTATCAAAAAGCGACGGCGGGCGACGCCGAAGCCGCGAAAACCGCCCAAGCGAAAGCGCAAGAATTTATCAGCCTCGGGCAAGAGCTCGACGCGCGGCTGAAAACGTTGCAAGAAGCCGCGAAAAAAGGCAAATAACCCCGCCCGTCTTCCATTTTCGTCGCGGCGACGTCCGCCTTTCGCGCGTTCGACGTTCGCCGCTCCGTTCTCATTCCTTACCTTTTAAGGAGTTTACGATGCAAAACTTCGCGTCCGTTTCTCGTTCCCGTTTTGCGCTCGTCGCGCTTTCGGTCGCTTTTGTTTGCGTTGCGACCGTCGGTTGCGGCGCCGTCGTCGAACGCGCCAAAGATCGCGCCGCCGTCGAAAAAGTCCAAAGTCAATGGGTCGTTTACGTCGACCGCTTCGCCGACAAGGCGGAAGCGATGCAAGCCGCCAACCCGAGCGATCCTTTGCAAGTTTTCCGCGATACCGAAAAAATTTACGTCGAATGCCGCGATAGCGCGCGTCTGCTCGACGTAAGCGCCTGCCCGGTAGACTACCAAACCGCGTTCCACGAGACGCTCGCTTCCCTCGACGCGATTTGCGACTACCTCGGGAAGATTACGTCGGGCGAAATCGCGCTTGAACCGTCGGTCGAACCGGAATTTCGCCGTTTGTCGAACGTTTTTATGAGCTTTATAGCTCGGCAAGACGAGGTTGCGGCGCGATATTGCGGTCAATAAGCCCGTTCGTTCGCGTTTTTCTTTCGATTTTCGCGTCGAGCGCGCCGTTCGACGCAAAATTATCGCTCGTTTTTCTATTTTCCTAAGGAACCGCAACTATGTTAAACTTTACGTTTTTTGCCCAAAACAACGCTCCCGTCGGTCTTATCGCGCTTATCGCTGGCGTTATCGGCGGCGTTTGCGCGATCGTCGCCGGTTTTGGGGTCGCGAAACTTATCCTCAAAAACCGCGCGCTCGGCAAGACGCACAACGCGCTTGGTCGCTTGACCGCGACGCTTTTCAAGCAAATCGAGTCTTTCGAAGCGACCGTTCCGCCGAACGCGCCCGCCGCGAAAGTTTACGCCGGATACGCGGCGATTTTCGCCAAATATCTCGAAGCGCTTCGTTCGATCGACGCGAGCGCCTGCCCGCCCGACTACCGTTCCGGTTTTAAGGCTTGCGTCGACGCCGTCGCCCAAACGCTCGCCTTCCTTCAAAAAGAAGCGATTGCTCCGACGCAAACGTCGGCGATCTTCGCGACGGCGTCGAACCCGCGCGACGTCGTTCAGAACCGCCTCGCCGACTTGGGAACTTACGCGACCAAATTGGACAAAATCGCCTATCGCTATATCAACCTGAAATAACGCGCGCCGCTTTCCGCTTTATTCTCGATTTTTCGCCGCTCGCCGTTCCTTCGCGTTCGAGCGGCTTTTTTTCGCGTCGTTGGAACGTTCGCGAAAAACCTTCGCCCTAATTTTCTTATTTTTCTCTCCTCTCGTTTTCCCTCGAGTCTTCTCCAACGAACGCGTTCTCGCAAGCCCGTTTTAGAGAAGCGTCGCCGCGCCGCCTCGCGTCCGCGCAAGTCGTCCCGACGGTTCGCCCATTCTCCGTTTACGCTCGACGACGGTCGCGACGTTCGCCGCGACCGTCGCAAGCGCGACGCGTTCTACTCCTTACGTTTGCGGGCGACGACGAGACGGAATCCGCAACGATCGTTCTCCGTCGTCGAATCGCCGCGCTCTCGGTTGGCCGAACGGCAGGCCTTCGCCTCGTCCTTCCAACAACCGCCGCGCAACACATGCCCGCTTCCCGAAGACGGGCCCGTCGGATCCAACGCGTCCGACGCGTCGTAAGGGCCGAACCAATCTTCGCACCATTCGCAAACATTGCCGTGCATATCGTAAAGGCCCCAAGGATTTGGAACGTAATTCCTCGATTCGGAAGCGCGTTCCCTATAATCGCCCTTCGGCGCGTCGCCGTACGGATAATTTCCGTTGCAGTTCGCCTGCTCGCCGTTCAAAGTCGAGCCCCAAAAATACGGCGTCGTCGTTCCCGCGCGACAAGCGTATTCCCATTCCGCTTCGCTCGGAAGTCGGAATTCGAATCCCTCCGGCGCCTCCCCTAAAGCGTTCAGTTTCTCGATAAACTTTCGACTATCTTCCCAACTAATCCCTTCCGCCGGGAAGTAGGACGCGCCTTCGGCGGGACTTTCGCCGTCGCCCATCGTCGCCGCCCACATTTCTTGCGTTACCGGCGTTTCTAGGAGCCAAAAGCCGCGCGTCAACGTTACCCGACGCTGAGTTTCGTCCGCTTTGCGCTCTTCCTCGCTCGTCGGACTCCCCATCATAAAGACTCCCGGCGGGCAGAACCGAAACGCGTACTCCACCCCCTCGATCGTCAGCGTTCGTCGCGCTCCCGCCGACGGTTCCGCGTCGACGTTCTCAGGCGCCGCGGCCTGCGAAAATTCTTCGTGTCGGCAATACGCCCGCGACAAGTTCGTCCACCCTAACGCGACGCTCAACGCCGTCGCCGTCGCCAATAGCAACCACGTCGTTTCTATCGACGCGTTCGCTAGACGCGGCAAACTTAACGCGCCGCTCAACGTCAACGCCAATACCAACGCCAATACCAACGCTAATGCCAACGCCGCTAGCAAAAGAGCCTTTTCTTTCGCCGCGTTCGCTAGACGCGCCAAACTTAACGCGCCGGTCAACGCCTCTTGCAAACGCTTCCTTTCTTCCGCGTCTTTAGGCGACGAAGCGCCGCCGCCCGACTTGCCTTTTCCTCGCAGCGTCTCGCAAACGATCAATCCCGCGCTCAACGTCGCCAGCAGAAGCGCGAGCGTCCATTTTATCCAACGACGCGGTTTGATTCGCCAATTATTAATCAACGCGAAATCGTCAATATCCTTGACGCCGGGAGCGAGATCGGGTTTTTGCGACTTTCCATAGTACTCTTTCGCCAACGCGTCCGTTCTTTCCGAGACGTACTCGAGCATTTCCACAAACGACAAGACGTCGTCGCAGTTGTCGTCCGCTTTCGAGTCTTTTGCCGCGAGGGCTTCCAAAAGGCTCAACGTCAAAAAGCCGTTCTTTATATGCTTCGCTTTTCCAACGCCGCCTTCGTAAGAATAGGCGCCCGGTTGGCAACTTCTCAGAAGGTAAACCGAATCCGGCGCTTCGGCCGGTTTGAGGAAGCCGCGAATTCCGACCGCTCTCGTCGGTAAAAACGCCCGATCCGGCGTCGCGGGATCGTTGCGACAAGCGTCGACGACGACCCAACGGAAAGTCGCCTTGCAGTCTTTCAATCGTTCGAGCATCTTGTCGATCGAAACGGCTGTTGCGAACGGCTGTTCCCATTTTATGTCGACCGGCGCCAAATAGGTTTTGGGCGAGTCGGTCGGTTGAAAACCGTGGCCCGCTAAAAAAACGACGACAAAATCGCCGGAGTTCAAGGAGTCGACAAATTCGCCGAAACGTTCGTCGATAATATCTTTCGTAGGATAGTCTTTGAAATTGCCGCCGGTTTTGAGCGTCGTAATATTTTCCGGTTCGAAACCTATTTCGAGCAACCGCGCCCTCAACTCGACGACGTCGTTCTTGACGCAAGGGAGTTGGGGGAGATCCTTATACTCGTCGGCGCCGACCAAAAACGCCTTAAGCGCGATCGGCGATTTGAGTTTTGAGTTTCCGGCGCGCGCCGCTTTTGAGTAAACGTCGCCTTCAAATATCGACGAAAAACCGACGCAACAGAACGCGCAACCAAGTAAGATCGCCGCGATCGTAAAATTTTTTTTGCGCGATTTATCCCGACTTCCTTGTTTTTCCGCCATCTTGTCTACCCGACGCTCAACGCGCCGTCCGCTTGAATAAGAAAATTTAACGAAGATAACTTTTATTCTGCCCCAAAAGCCGTCAAAAATCAAGCGGCGTTTTCTCGTCGCGTCTTAATTTAGCAAAGAAAGGGACGCGCTAAGCCGCAAAACCGCCAGAATCCTCAAATCCTTCCCAAGACGTCTTGTCGCGCTGTTTTTAATCGTCCGTTAAGAAGTTTCGCCCTATTTTTAAAATTGTTCAACCGCTCCGAAACGGTCGCTCGTTTTTGTAAAACAAAATCAATACAAACGAATCGAGCGCCGTTAAAATCGGAAAGTCCAACCGACGCGCCAATTCAAGCGTCCTCCCTCAAACCAAGCGCAGAACCTAGCCAAGAGAACACTATACGTCGCAACTTCCTAACGCCCTCCCCCCCTAATTGGTCGACTTATATTAAACGACAATCGCGAAGCTCGCCGAAGTCGAAAAATCGCGCGCCGCCAAAGCGGAAGCCAAGGAGGCCGCCGAAGAAGCGGAGGCGGAAGCCGCGATTAAGTAAACGTTCCGCCAAATCGGAAATCGCCGTCCTTTTCAAGATGGGCGACGCCGCCGCAAACGGTCGGTCGGACGGCAACGAGACGGTCGGACTCCCCAAATTCGGCCTGTCGGCGCGATCGGCGGTCGCGTCGGCTTAAAAAATCGACGATAACGCCGCCGAGCGATTTAAAGTCTCTCGTCAATTCGAAAAATTTTCGCGAAAAAACGTTGATTAAAATTAGACGACGCGTTAAAATAGT
>JAFSFF010000567.1 GCA_017435375.1 Thermoguttaceae bacterium | reverse complement strand
GGTAATGCCCGGCGAGAATTTGAGTTGCGTCGGCTGCCACGAGGAGCGCGTCGAGACCGCCGCGTCGGACGAAAAGAACCGCTTGATGGAAATAATGAAGAATCCGCCGGTAGAAATCGAGCCGATCGAGGGCGTTCCGGGCGTTTTTAGCTTCACTCGCGATATTCAACCGATTTTGGACAAACACTGCCTCGAGTGTCATAACCCGGATCGCGAGGAGGGCGGTTTCAACGTTTCGGGACACTGGTCGCCGATTTATACGATCGGTTACGCGCATATGTCTTGGCGTCAACTTTTCGGCGACAACCGCAACCGCGCGATGAGCAACTTCGGTCCGTACGAGATCGGCTCCGGTTCGAGTCGACTCTTAAAGCTAATCGACGAAAAGCATTACGGCGTCGAGATGCCGGAGGCGGAGCGCAAGATTATCAAATATTGGATCGACGCGGGCGCCAACTATACCGGAACTTACGCGGCGGAGGCGAGCGGCGGCGTCGGTTATTATATGGCGAACTTGCCGGTTCGCAACGAGAAAAATTGGCCGGAGACCGCCGCGATGCAAGAGGCGATTTCGCGCCGCTGCGACGGGTGTCATACGCCGCTCGATACGAAGAAACGGTTCGGGATTTACGACATTTACAGCGACAACTATTCGCCGCGCAACCCGAAAACGGCCAAGGATATGTTCCTGCCGCACGACCTGTCGCAATCGAACGGGCGTTTTAGTCGTCTGGAGATTTTCGACCTGTCGTATCCGGAGCAATCGAAAGCGGTTAGAGCGCCGTTGTCGAAGGCGGCGGGCGGTCTCGGCGTCTGCGAGGCGAAGTCGGGCAAACCGGTCTTTACCGACAAAGACGACGCCGATTACCGGACGATTTTGGCCGGAATCGAGCGCGGTCGCCGTTACATTTTGGAGGAGGACAACCGTCCGGAAATGCTGATTCCGAGCCCGAACAACGGCCCGGACTGTCCGCAAAAGTTCGTTCCGCGTTGGGCGTACCTGCGCGAAATGATCCGATACGGCGTTCTTCCGGTCGACGTCGACCCGAGCGCGAGTTACGACCCTTACGAACTCGACGAGAAGTACTGGCGTTCGCTTTGGTACAAGCCGGAGCCGAAGAAACCGGCGGAAGCGACGGAGCCGAAACCGGTCGCGACGGAATAACGGCGCCTTAATCGTCGTTTTCAAAGACTCGGCGAAACCCGGCCTTTGACGCGACTTCGGCTTTGCTTGAACGGTCGTTCGGCGGCGTTTGCGAAACGTCGTCGAGCGACCGTTTTTTTACGCGCGTTGCGAAGCGGCGGCGTTAATTTTTGCGCTTTTGCGTCGTTTGGCGTTAAAATGCAAAAACGCCGCTTACGTTCGTTCGCGCCAATGTTGGAACGAACGAACGCCAAAGCGGCGGTTAAGGGAAGGACGCCGTTGTAAAACGCTGCGTTTTAACGTTTTACAGCGCGGCGATTTTAACGCTTTCCGGCGAAACGGCGACGACCGTTCCGTCGATCGACGCGTGAACGTCCGCGCCGAGGGCCGTTTTGCCGTCGGCGACCGGGCGCGTTCCGATCGTTTGGCCGCGTCGAACCGTCTCGCCGACCGAAACGACCGCGACGCAAGGCGCGCCGATGTGTTGTTTCAACGGGATTTCGACCGATTTCGGTTGGTAAACGCCGGCGAGCAACGGGCCCTTGTTGACGAAACCGTCGAGCCCGATTCGTTGCATTAGTCGGGAAGTCGGCGTTTTGCGGAACGCAAGCAAAGCGTCGGCGCGCTCCGGATGGAACGGCGGATTTTGCCAACGGCGGTTCTCGGCGAGAATTCGACCTTTGTTTTGCCGGTTGACGCCGCGCGGGTCGAGCCCTTCCGGGCAAGAGCTGTAACTGCAAAGGTTGCAGTCGGAACAGAATTGCGTTCCGGCGACGTCCGCTTCCCGCGACATATTGAAGCCGAGGCTCCGCATCGCTCGGTGCGGCTCGATCGGGTGCCCGAGGAGGTAACGCGGGCAAAGTTCGGTGCAACGCGAGCATTGGTCGCAAGCGGCGCGCCCGATTCGGGCCGTTTTGTCCCAATCCCAACTTTTGCGGTCGACGATGAAATGGTCGCGCGGCAAGACGATGACGCCGCCGGTCGTTTTCGTTACCGGAACGTCGAGGTTCGGAACGATCCGTCCCATCATCGCGCCGCCGACGACGAACGCCGGGTCGGGAATCGTCGCGCCGCCGGCCAGTTCGAGGCATTCGGCGAGCGTCGTTCCGAGCGGAACGCAAACGGTCGACGGCTTTTTGACCGCGCCCGCGACCGAAACGTATTTGTCGACGACCGGCGTTTGCCCGACGTTCGAAAGGTTGAGCGCCGTTTCGACGTTCATAACGACCGCGCCGACCGACAGTGGAATCGCTCCCGGCGCGATAACACGTCCAAGCGTCATATAAACGAGAACAAACTCGTCGCCGGACGGGTAAACGTCGGGAAGCGGAACAATACGCATATTCGGGCGAAGCGCGGCTTGCATCGCGGCGATCACCTTGGCGTATTTTTCCTTAATCCCGACGACCGCTTCTTTTGCGCCGACGAACTCGATCGCGCGCGCCAATCCTTCGACGATCGCCGCGGCGTCGCGCAGAATCAGCTCTTTGTCTTTATGCAACAACGGTTCGCACTCGGCCGCGTTCAAAACGACCGTATCCGCTTTGCCGGAAAGTTTGACGTGCGTCGGGAAGCCCGCGCCGCCCGCGCCGACGACGCCGAAACGCGCGACGTCTTCGGTAGTGATGGTGAGCGCCATTTTTCGATTCCTTTTGAAACGCGTCGGAAAACGAACGGGAACAACGCAAAAACGTTAAATCGTTTAACGGTAGACGTTAAAACGCGAAACGTTTCCGATTTCGCCCGGCGATTTTGACGAGCGAAAGGAGCGGAACGAACGCCGACCGACGCGGTTGAACGGTAATTCTTCCCCTTTATTATAAGGGACGCGAAAAGTTTCGTCAATCGGACGCGCCGCCGTTTTTAGAAAACGCCGATTTCGCCGTCGTTAAAATCGTTATTTCGCGACCATTCGCCAACATCGGTGAATCCGTTTATTCCGAAAATCTTCCGGAACCGTTCGATTCGATATTTCCCGAAAATCGTACAAACCCGACAACCTTTCCTCGTCCAACTTAAAGCGCCGATAGTTGTTCGAGAAATAAACGACGCCGCCCGGCTTCATTCGCGTCGCGAGGAGGCGCAACAGCTCGACGTGTCGGCGTTGGACGTCCCAGTCGGCGTCGGTCGACTTGCTGTTCGAGAAAGTCGGCGGGTCGCAAACACAAAGTTCGAAGTCGGAGCGGTCGAGTCCGAACGGACGCTCGGGAAGGGAACCGCGTTCCGCTCGACCGTCTTTCGTCTTGTTTTTGAAGTACTTAGCGCGGTCGCCGAGGGGAGAAGCGCCGCCGTTCGAGCGTCCGAAACGCCCGCCGCCGTCGCGGCGCCCGACCGTTCGAACGTCGCCGACTTCCGCCGCCGTTTCCTCGATTAGCCGAACAATATCGCGGTTGCGGTCGCTTGCCGGAGGAATCGCGCGCAAAAAACGGAGAACGTCCGATTTAACGTAAAGCGAATCGACCGTTTGCTTTACGTCGAACCCGGCGCGTCGCGCTTCCCGAGCTCGCGACGGAACGTAAAAACCGTTTTCCTCCATATTCGCTTCGCACCAGTCGAGGTAGGTCGGCGAAAGGTCGACCGAAACGAGCGACGAGGCGCCGCCGTCCGCCGCGTAACTGGTAAAAGCGCCGGAATAGCAAAAAAGATTCAAAAATCGTTTTCCGTTCGCTTCCTTGCGCGCCATTTGCCGGGTTTGACGATGGTCGAGGAAGAGCCCGACGTCGAGGTAATCCGTTAAATTGCAAAGGAAAGAGAGCCCGCCTTCGTTAACCTTAACGACGCGCCCGGTTTCGTCGAGCTTTTCGTATTGCGCCGAACCGCGTTGACGAGCGCGGCGTTTGAAAAAGACGTTTTCGGGTTCGATTTTCAAAATTTCCGCCGCCTTCGCGACCATTTTGTCGATCCAAAGGCGTTTTTGCCCGACCGTTCGTTCGTCGTGCCGATCGTATTCGGCGATATGCAACCAACGGCCTTCAAAGACGTCGATCGCAAGCGGAACTTCCGGCAAGTCCTTGTCGTATAAGCGATAACAAGTGATTCCGCGCGACGGCCAACGGCGCAAATGTCGGGCGCGATTCGTCAAACAACGCCCAAATTCCTCCGCGACGCGGTCGGCGTAAGGGTCGAGCCCGGCGAAAGCGGGCGCGTTTGCGGAACGTTCGAAATTTTCGGAACGGGCGGCGACGTCGGGCGTTTCGACGCTCTTTTCGATTTCCGTTTCGATGTTAATTTTTTCAAACGCGTTGGAAATATCGGCGTTTGACGGGGCGCTTTCGACGGAGGAATCGATTTCCGAGCGATTTTCTTTGTTTTCAAAATCCGCGTCGGACGAGGCGGCGAAATCGAAATTTCGCGGCGGTTTCGGGCCCAAAAACTGATAATAAACGCATTCGACGCGGCTGTTGTAGAGTTTGCGACGTCGAGTCGCTTCTTGGCCGATCGTTTTTTCGAAGTCGCGCCAAGACGTAATAATGTAATGGCTCCAGGTCGGCAACTTCGAGAGAACCGCCGGAATCGACTCGTAAAGCGGACGGAGTTGCGCGACGTCGCCGAGCCGCTCGCCGTAAGGCGGGTTGCAGACGACGCAACCGTATTCGCGGTCGTCGTTTAGGTCGCGGAAGTCGCGGCGTTTGAAGACGACGTCTTCGTCGACGCCGGCGTTGACGGCGTGCTGTCGCGCAAACTTTAACGACGTTTCGTCAATATCGGAGCCGTAAATCTTCTCGCTCAACGTCGGGCGAATCGCGGCGCGGGCCTCTTCGCGGGCCTCGTCCCAAAGGTTGCGCGGGATTAGCGGCCAACCTTCGGCGTCGAAGGAACGCTTCAGACCGGGCGCGATGTTGCGACCGATGAGAGCCGCTTCGATCGGAATCGTTCCGGACGCGCAAAACGGGTCGATCAACGGACGACCCGGACGCCAAACGGAGAGCTTAACCAACGCCGCCGCAAGGGTTTCGCGAAGCGGCGCGACGACGTTCATCAAGCGGTATCCT
>JAFSFF010000566.1 GCA_017435375.1 Thermoguttaceae bacterium | reverse complement strand
GTTCCCCGACGAGCGCCGGATTGTTCTTCGTTCGCCGCGACAAGACCTGAACGACGCGGCGAATCTCGGCGTCGCGCCCGATCACCGGGTCGAGTTTCCCGCGTCGCGCTCGGTCGACTAAGTTAATCCCGTATTTTGCAAGCGCTTGCAACTTTCCTTCCGGCTCTTGGTCGACGACGCGGTTGTTCCCGCGCACTCGGCTCGCGCCTTCGAGAATCTTTGTTCGATCGACGCCAAACAGGTCGAGAATTCTTTGCGCTTTCCCGTCGACGACGATCAACGCGAGGAGCAAGTGTTCGGTCGAAACAAACTCGTCGGTCAACGCCGTCGCTTCTTCCGCCGCCTTGACGAAAATCTTTTGAAGTTCGGCGCTCGGCGACGGCGTCGTCCCCTCGACGCGCGGCAGTCGGTCGATTTCCGAGTCGACCGCTTTTTTCAATCGGGCGACGTCGACGCCGATCGCGGCGAAAATCGGAGCGACCGCGCCGTCTCGTTCTTCGAGCGCCGCGGCGAGGAGGTGGAGCCCGCCGATTTCCGGATTCCCTTTCGTCGTCGCGAGCCGTTGCGCGCCGGCGATCGCTTCTTGCGATTTCGTCGTCAATTTATCGAAAGAAAAATTCATTTTCGTTCTCCTTGCTAATTTTCGTCCTTGCGAGTCGTCCCCGCGACTCGATTTTCATTTAAGCAAACGCGGCGCCAAACGCCGTTTTTTCCTTCAAAACCCATTTTTTCCCCTCTTTTTTCTTCTTTTTTAGCGAAAAATTTTATTTTCGCTCCTTCAAACGACGCGCGCTTGCCGTCGTTTTTGTCGCCGCCGACGTCAAAATCGACGCGTTTCGGCGCGCCGACGGGTCAAAATGACAGCGCCGCCCATTTCAATAACCGATCGTATGTCCGCCCGCAAAACCCAAATAGTCGCCGATTATCAATTCTATGTCCGTCCGCAAAGCCGAAATAGCCGGAAGCAGGTTCCGCCATTTTGCCCGTTCAACCTATTTCAACGTCTATTCCCGCCGCCGACCGTCGTCTTTCTTCACAAGGCGGACGCGACGCCCCCCCAAACGCCGAATCCGGAAACGCCGCGCCTCTTTTCTCGGCGAAAAGTCGCAAAAAAACGCCCGGGGGCTCCTAACGCAAATCGAAGTCGACGTTATAATATAAGGGGACGTTTGTCGAGGCGTCGTTTCGCCGCGTTTCCGACGACGCTTTTTCAGCCAATTTAACGATTTTTGACAAAATTTCCGACCGCTCCCGACGCCCGCCGCTTCGACGGTTCCGGCGCGACGGTCGCGATTCCGTTTGTATCGATTGGGAGAGATTTCCGTGCAAGAAATTAAAGAACGGCTCGTTCAAGATTTGAAGTCGGCGACGACGGCGGAGCAAGTCGAGCAAATTCGCGTCGATTACCTCGGTCGCAAAGGCTCGATCACGACCCTCGCGAAGAGCGCCGACTTTAGCAAAATGACGGTCGAAGAAAAGAAGAGCTTCGGCCAACGTCTTAACGAATTGAAAAATTTTGCGACCGCCGAAATCTCCGCCGCCGTCGAAGCGTTCAAAGCGTCCGCGATTCGCCGCAAAACGAACGATCTCGACCTAACCGCTCCGGGCAAGGGCCGTCGACTCGGCGCGCTTCACCCGATCACCTTGACGCAAATGGAGTTGGAAGACGTCTTCCAAGGGATGGGGTTTTCCGTTCTTTACGGCCCGGAAGTCGAATCGGAATACTTCTGCTTCGAAGCGCTGAATATACCGGGCGACCACCCGGCGCGCGATATGCAAGATACTTTTTGGCTCAAAAATCAACTGATTCTGCGCACGCACACGTCGGCGAACCAAGTCCGCACGCTGCAACGCTTTGGAGCGCCGATTCGCGCGATCTTCCCGGGCCGTTGCTTCCGTTACGAAGCGGTCGACCCGAGCCACGAAAACACCTTTTACCAATGCGAAGGGCTCGTCGTCGACAAGAACATTTCGGTCGCCAACCTGATCGCGACGATGAAAACGATTTTGAGCCAAGTCTTCAAGCGCGACGTTAAAGTCCGTCTTCGCCCGGGTTACTTCCCGTTCGTCGAACCGGGTTTCGAACTCGACCTGAACTGCCTCCTTTGCGGCGGGAAAGGTTGTCCGACTTGCGGCGACGGTTGGATCGAGCTGATTCCTTGCGGCCTTATTCACCCGGAAGTCCTGCGACACGGCGGAATCGACCCGAAAGAATACAGCGGTTTCGCGTTCGGCGTCGGTCTCACCCGCTTGGCGATGATGAAGTTCGGCATTAAGGACATCCGTTACCTCAACTGCGGCGATCTCCGCGTCAACGAACAATTCACGACGCTCGTCTGATTTCCGCGCTTCCGCAATAAAAAACGGCGCCGAATTTCGCATCCGACGCCGTTTTTTTATTTTTGCCGCTTAACCGTCGATATTTCGCGCCGCTCAAACGTTTTTCTTCTTTTTTACCGCCGATTTCGACGCTTGCGGCGAAAAAAAAAACGGAGAAACAAGGAAAATTTCCCCGCTTCTCCGTTTTTCGCTCGAAATCAAGCGCGAACGCTCAAATTAAATTCAGCCTTCGACGATTTCTTTGATTTCGACCTTAATGTACGTTTGACGGTGGCCGTTCTTTTTGCGGCTGTTCTTACGGCGACGGAACCAACGAATAACGAGTTTCGGGCCCTTTTCTTTCGTCATCGCTTCGGCGATAATTTTCGCGCCCGGAACGGTCGGTTGGCCGACTTTGACTTCGCCGTCTTTGCTGATCGCGAGGACTTCGGTCAGTTCGATCGGGGTTCCCGGTTCGACGTCGCGGAGTTCGAGATACATTTTTTTGCCGACTTCAGCTTTGTATTGGTGGCCGCCGTCTTTGAAAATAGCGTACATGGTTAAATCCTTTTTCCCTTTAAAACTGTTCGTTAAACTTTTCGCCGCTTGCGTATTTTAACGCGAAACGGTCTCGTTTTTGCGCCGAATATCGTTTTCTTTCCCAGTTTTCGGGCGCGCGCTATATTCCGTTTTTGCTCGACGGCAAAAAACGGATTCAAAGAACGTCGCTTCGCTCGGCGTTTTCGCGACTTCGCAACCGAAATCGCTTCGAAACGCCCTCTTTCAAAGCGGCGTTCGTCGGCTTTCGACGTTCGAAACGAGCAAACGCGACGTTAAAACCGTCAAAGTCGCTCGTTTCGCTCAATCTTGGGAACCCCGGCTCCGTCTTCCTTCAACGCAAACGTTCGACGCCCGTTTCGGACGCCTCCGCCCGCTCGTCGCCGAACTCAAACGCCCGACGCGCGGAAGAGGATTAAGGGAACGAACAAAATAAACGTCTTTATTATACGTCAATCCAAGTTGACGCCAAGGGCCCCCTCGCGGGTAAACGGAACTTTTTTCCCGGTTTCGTCAAAAATTTCGATTTCGAGATGTTCCGGCCAAACGTCGGAGACGCTGCGCAAGACGACCGAAACGTTCGCTTCGGTTTCGATTTGCGCCAGTTGGAGCCGCTTTTTATTGTTCAAGTATTCGGCGACTTCGTCCGCGACGCCGACGACGATTTGCGACGCTTTCGCCTCTTGCCCGGCCAACGTCAGCATTCGAATGATTTCGAGCGCCATACTCTCGACCGATTTGATCGCGCCGCCGCCTCGGCAGCACGGGCATTCGCGGTAAATGCTCCGCTTGAGTCCCGGACGAACGCGTTGACGGGTCATTTCGATCAAGCCGAACGGACTGGTGCGCAAAATTTTCGTTTTCGAACGGTCGCGCTTGACGGCGTCGCGAAGGGTGCGTTCGACGGCGCGGCGGTGCGCTTCGTTCGTCATATCGATAAAGTCGTTGACGATGACGCCGCCGAGATCGCGGAGGCGAATTTGACGAGCGATTTCTTTCGCGGCGCGCAAGTTCATTTGGAACGCGGTTTCCTCCGGCGAGTCGTTCGTGCGGAAGTTGCCGCTGTTGACGTCGATCGCGACGAGCGCTTCCGTTTGGTCGATGACGATCGAACCGCCGTCTTTCAGCGCGACTTTGCGGCTGTGAATCTTCGCGATTTCGCGGTCGACTTTGCACTTGGCGAAGAGCGGTTCGCGCCCGTCGTAATAGCTGATGCGGTCGGCGTAACGCGGCATAATCACTTGCAGGAACTCTTTCGCGCGTTCGTAAGCCGACTCTTCGTCGACGACGATCGACTCGACGTCGGCGGTGAAGACGTCGCGAATCGTTCGGATGATCATATCGCTTTCTTCGTAAATCCCGACCGGGCCCGGCAGGTTCTTAATGCGGCGAACGATCGACTTCCAAAGGCGCATCAGGTACGCCAAGTCGAGCGCCAGTTCCTTGCGGGTGCGGTCGGCGCCGGCGGTGCGGACGATGAAGCCGAGCCCCTTCGGCGGGTTCAGCTCGTCCATCAAAGCGCGGAGCTTGCGACGGGTCGACTCGTCTTCGATCTTGCGGGAAACGCCGACGCGACCGAGGGCCGGCATCAAGACGAGGTAACGCCCCGGGATGCTGATGTACGTCGAAAGGGTCGGGCCCTTGGTGCCGATTCCCTCTTTAATGACTTGAACGACGACTTCGTCCCCCTTTTGGAAGACGTCTTGAATCGGCGGTTTCACTTTCGGGCGCCCGTAATCGCAGAAATCGTCGTCGAAATGGCGGTCGCCGCGACGTTTGCCGCCGAAACGACGACGGTCGTCGTTCTCTTTCGGAACGAAATTCGGCGCTTGTTTGAAATAATGCGGCTCGACGTCGCTAATGTGCAAAAATCCGTTGCGTCCGACGCCGAAATCGACGAACGCCGCTTGAATGCTTTGCTCGATGTTGACGATCACGCCCTTATAAATGTTCCCGACGTAATTGTCGTTCGTCGTTCGTTCGACGTAAAGCTCTTCGAGAACGCCGTCTTCGACGACCGCGATGCGGCATTCTTCCGGCTGCCGCGCGTTCACCAGCATTTTTTGAGACATAAAAACTTCACTTTCTTAAGACGATAAGGCGATTTCCCGCTCCGTCCGCCGACGTTCAAGCCGTCGCCCGCTTTGGCGCCGCAACGCTAAATAACGCCGCGCGTCCGGCAAGCGCCGCTATTTAACTAACGTCGCGGTTCGGTTCGGAAAGATCGATCGAAAAAGTTCGCCGTCGAGTTCAAGAACGCTCAAAATCTCGCGGACGCCGGCTTCGGGTCCGTCTTGCGCCGCGATCTTCAGCCGCAACGTCTCGCCTTCGAGCGACATTTCGAGAACCGCCGGGCGCGCGTCGACCGTTTTGCCGTTCGATTTGACGACTTCGACGCTCGTCGCGGCTAAAAATTCGGCGATTTTGGCGCGCGCCGCCTCCCGCTTCGACTCCGGAACCGTCGCTTCGTATTCGAACGCGGCGGCTTGCGCTTTCGGCGCTTTGTCGTCGAGCGGCGTCGCTTCCCAAAACTCCAAGCCGGGAACGCTCGCGGCGTTCATTCGGTCGAGGAGCGTTTCCGGCGCCCAATCTTCGTCGAGTATCAGCTCCATCGCTTCGTCGTCGCTCGCAAAACCGAGCGGAAGCGCCGAAATGTAACTGACCTTCGGTTTCGGATGGAAACCTTGCGACTTCGCAACCGGCAAATCGGCGCGACGCAAAAGCCGCTCCATCGCGCGCAATAGGTCGCGATGCCCGATGAAACAGAGGTTGCCCTTTTTACGGAATCGAAGTCTGTATCGCCGACGAACCATAAAGTTCGATCGTCTCGACCCGTCTTTGGTCGAAACGCCTTTCATTGATCTTAGTTTTCGCGCCGAACGCTCCCCGTTTCAACGCCGCCGCTCCGAAAAGCGCCCGACGTCTGTTTTCCAAAAACGAGCCCGCGCCAAGTTTCCTCGACGAAGTCTCGCTCTTGGGCGAGGTTGATGCGACCCGAAAAACGAAACGCATATTCTTTTATTTAATCGCTTTTCAAACGCGTCGCGCCGTCGCTCCGCGTTTGCTTTATTTTTTCGTTAACGCGTCGACGACTCGCGGTCAAACCGTCGCGTTTTAAATATTTTCCCTATTTTTCCGGCGACGTCAAGCGTCGTTTTCGTTCGAAACCGGAAAACGGCGCCGAAATTCGCTCTGCAGATAAACGCGCATCGACGACGAAGTCTCCTTAAACAACGCGTTTTGCGCAATTTCCTCGCACTCTTTAATCGTTACGCTCCCGCAAACCTTTTTAATTTGCAGAATCATCCCCGGCGCGACGCTTAAACTCCGCAACCCAAGTCCGAGCAACAACAAAGCGTTCGCCGGCGAGCTTCCCATTTGACCGCAAAGGGAAACCGGTTTTCCGTACATATTCGCGACGTCGACGACGCGCTTAATCAAACGAATCAACGCCGGACATTCTTGCTCGTATAGGAAATTAACGTCTTTATTACTGCGGTCGACCGCCATCGTGTACTGGAGCAAGTCGTTCGTTCCGATACTAAAGAAATCGACTTCGTGAACAAACAACTCCAGCATCAACGCGGTCGCCGGCGTCTCGACCATAATCCCGAGCGGAATATCCGGATCGAACGGAATATTTTCCTCCGCCAACTCTTCGCAAACGTCGCGGAAAATCATTTTCGCCTGTCGAAATTCCGTAATCGTCGAGACGAGCGGAAACATCACGCGAATTTTTCCGAAAACGCTGGCGCGCAAAATCGCCCGCAACTGAATCCGGAACATTTCGGTATTCCGCAACGACAACCGAATGCTTCGCAATCCCATAAACGGATTCGGCTCTTTTGCCGAAGCAAACGTCAAGCCTTCGGGCAACTTGTCGGCGCCTAAGTCGAACGTGCGGATAACGACCGGGCGCCCCTCCATCTTCTCGGCGACCGATTTATACGCTTGAAAATGCGTCTCCTCGTCCGGAAGCGTTCCGTTGTTTTGCGCCAAATATAGGAATTCCGTTCGATAAAGCCCGACGCCGTGCGCACCGTTCCGGCGGCACTCGCCCGCTTCGTACGGAAATTCGATATTCCCGCTAATTTTAATCGCGACGCCGTCTTTCGTTCTCGCCGGCGCCGAAGCGTAATTGGTCGCCAACAATTCCTTTTCGCGCCGCAACGCGTCCCGCTTGGCGACGTATTTGCGAAGCGTTTCTTCGGTCGGTTCGAGAATCAACCGTCCGGCGTCGCCGTCGACGATCGCCGTCGCGCCGTCGATCGCTTGCGCGACGAACGCCCCGACGCCCAGAACGGTCGGAATCTGAAGCGCGGTCGCGACGATCGCCGTATGACTCCCTAAGCCGCCCGTTTCGGCGACGATGCCCAACGTTTTCGTCGGATCGAGATTCGACGCGGCGCTCGGCGTTAAATTCGACGCCGCCAAAATCGTCGGACGTTCGCTCGCGGAACCGGAGTCTTCGCGCGCTTCGAGCAACTCGCCCAAAAGCCGCGTTTTTACGTCGATAATATCGTTGGCGCGCTCGGCGTAAGTCGCGTCCTGCAAACCGCGCAACAACTCGGCGTATCGGTCGAAATTTTTCTCGACCGCTCGCTCCGCCGAATTCAACTCGTCGCGAACGCTCGTCTCGATTTCGCCGCGCAGTTTCGGATCGTTTAAAATCAAGAGGTGCGCTTCAAAAATTTGCGCGTACTCTTTGCCGAGTTGTCGCTCGACCGCGTCGCGGTTCGCCTTCAATTTTTCTTGCGCGACCGGAAACGCCGTCGCTAGACGTTCGAGTTCTTTTTCGACTTGCTCCGGCTCAATTTTGCGCCGTCGAACGCGCAACGCGGCGTCGACGATGGCCAGCGGCCCGATCGCGACGCCGGGCGAAACGGGAATACCTTGGAAAATTTTCATTAGCGTAAATCGAAAGGACGTAAAAGGACGAGAAGCGAAAAACCGCTCGACGCGCCGCAAACGCTCGTCGTCGTTTCAACGACGACGGTTCTTTCGACAAGTACGCGCTTCGGCGGTCGCGTCGCGATCTTTTTATTTCAAACCGACGTTTTTAGCAAAATTATCGTCGGCGCGTTTATTTAACGCGAAAATTCGCCGCGCGCTCGCGCCGTCCGTCTTAAACGGCGTCCCAACGTCGTCGTTTTTTTATTCGCTTTTTTCCGCGTCGGCAAATTCGTCTTCGTAAAATTTACGTTCGAAAAGAAGTTCGATCGCGCGCAAAGCCTCTTCCGAATCGTCGCCGTCGACGGTCAACGTCAACCGTTCGCCGCAGGGCGCCATCAAAGTCAGCAAATCGAGACAACTTTTACAGTCGGCGGCGTACGCGCCCTTTGCAAGGGCGATTTTCGCTTCGTATTTCATCGCGGTTTTGCAAATCATCGAAGCGACGCGCACATGAAATCCCGCCTTGTTTTCAACGGTTAATTCCTTCGAAAGGATCATTCGTTCGCGTTCTTTCTTATTTTATCGCGTTCTTAACGCCATCTCGCCGAAGAGACGACGCGCGTTCGAGGCGCGTCGTCCCGTCGACCGCCGTTTCGCGCCGAAAGTTCGGCGAACGACGCGTCAACCGGAGCGCGCGTTGAAGTCGAACGTCGTTAAAAACGTTTTCGGGACTCGCCTCAACGCGTTCGCGTTGGAACTCGAAGAGGAAAATCCCGCAAAATAACGTCGTCGAACTATTTGCCGTAAACGTTGTTGTCGGCTTCTTCCAACAGATTCAAAATATCGTCGCGGTCGCGCGATTGTTGGAGGAAGCGGCAGAAACCGTCGTCTTTGAGCTGACGGGTGATATGCTCGAGAGCGCGGAGGTGTTCGCCCGGACGGTCGGGAGGAGAAACAAGGAGGAAGAAGAGGTTGACTTTTTCGCAGTCGAGAGATTCGAAATCGACGCCTTCGGAGCTAATGGCGACGGTGCCGACGAGACGATCGACGCTAATGTGTTTGGTGTGCGGAACGGCGATGCCGCGCCCGATGCCGGTCGAGCCCAACTCTTCGCGTCGCATAATAGCGTTGACGATTCCTTCGTATTCCGCCTCGGGGATTCCGCCGGCTTCTTGCAGGGATTGCACCATTTCGCGAACGACGCCTTCCTTCGTCGTCGCTTTGAGGCCGGTAATAATCGAATCGACGAGAATAAAATCGGAAAATTTCATTCAAAGTACTCCTAAATCAGCAAGGGGAAGCAACGCGGTTCGGGTTAATTGTTGTTTTGCGGCGCCGTCCGTTTAATTCCGTCGCGCTTTCCAAATCGACGAAACGTGAAATCGCGAAAATTCGTCCGCCGAAATTTTAGGCGCCGACGTTCATTTTAACGGAAATTCCAAGTTTGTATAGCGCTTCGACCGGCTTCGTTGGAAAGAAACGTCAAGAAAATTCAAGAAGCCTCTTGAAAAACGTCTATTTTAAGGCCTCCGCGTCGGAAAAAAGGCGCGCCGACGACGTAAAGTTTTACGCAAAAGCAAAACAAACGTCGCGGGCGCGCTCCGACATAAAACGCGAACGACGGCGGCGAATCGAACGCGTCGCTTTCAACGCGACGCGTTAAAATTCGTTTCGCCGACGCGCAATCTCTCCTATTTTATCTATCCGTTTCAATCCTTCTGTTTTACCGTTCCGTTCGCTTTGCGCGCTCGAAACAAGGTCAAAAAATGTCAACGGTGTTCCGTCATTTTTTCCTTAAACTTACGCATTTGCTGTTCAATCTTGTCGATCGTTTGATCGAGGCATCCCCAGAGATCGCCGGAAGAGTAGTCGGCGCGAAAATCCTTCTTCAGTTCCGTCGCAACGACGACTTCGACGACGGGCTGATCGGCTTTCTCGAGGTCGACCATCACGTCGATACTCGAAACGCGTTCGATAAAACGCCC
>JAFSFF010000565.1 GCA_017435375.1 Thermoguttaceae bacterium | reverse complement strand
GCGCCTTCCGCTCTTCCTTTGCCCGTCGGACGGCGACGTCGAAGTCCGCTCGATCGACTATTACAATCCGGACAAAGGCTGGGCGCTCGAACAACTGACCCTCGCGCCGTCGCACTACGCCGGAATTATTACCGAAAAAATCAGCGAATACGGCGCCGCGACGACCGACGGCTGGACGCTCGCGCACGACGAACTCGGCGTTTTGCTCGAATCGCGCTCGGTTCGCCTCGCCGAAATTACCGACGGAACGTCGAACACGCTCCTCGTCGCGGAAGCGTCGTCTTACGAAACCGGAACGCCTAAAACTTACGACAACGGGAGTTGGATCGTCGGAACGAATATTTTCCGCAAGACGAAAGCGCCGATCAATTACCGTCCGAAGTGCGATCATTTCGCGAGCGGCCAATTCGATTGGAGCTGCGCCGAATGCTCCGCTTATCAATACGAAGCGCGGAGTCGGCACCCAAGCGGAATCAACGCGCTCTTCTGCGACGGTTCCTGTCGCTTCGTTTCCGAAACGGTCGATATGGACGCGTTCGCGGCGGCGATCACCCGTAACCGCGGCGAAACCGATTCGCTCTAATCGTTTCCGTTTAAAGTTTTAACGCCGTCTCGCCGTTCGCCGTTTCGCGCGCTCGGTTAACCTAGCGTTTTTCCCGCGTCTTAAACGCTAACCGTTTTTACTAGCGTTTAAGACGCCGTTCGAACGCTAATCGTTCGCGTCGCCTTCTCTTTTGCTTTTATTTCGCGCTTCCGTTTCGCTCTTTTAGAATTTCCAAACTTTTCGAAAAAAAATTTTTTTTGCGCCGAAACCTTTCTCGACGTTCCGGGTTTAAGACTTGTCGAAGGTAAGAGCGGCCGCTCGCTTTGACCTAAGTTTTCGCGCTTGCGAAACCGTCCGATTCGCCGAACGAGTTCGAAACCGACGCAAACAACGTTTCGACTCGCCGCCGAAAACCGGTTTTGTTCTCGACGCTTCGCCGACGACCGAAACGACGAACAAAAGTCGAAGCGCGCTAAACGCGAACCGTCGACGCGCCCTTTATCGAACGCGCTCGACGGCGGCCCCTCTTTAAAACGCAACGTATTTAGGAGACGACACAATGAAAAAGACGATTCTTTTCGCCGCGTTGTTGGCTTCGACCGCGACCTTCGCTATCGCTCAAGACGACGGCCCGCAGAGCGAAGAGCCGAAAAACGTTTTTCCGCCGCAAGAAAACGCTCCGCGTTTCGGGGGCCCCGCTCCGATGTTCGGCGACGCGTTCAAAGACGGCAAAATCGAAATCGCCAAACTCCCGGAGCAAACGCCGCAAGAGCATAAAGACAAAATGAAAGCCGCCGACAAAAACGGCGACGGTTTCATCGAAGGCGACGAATGGAAAGCGCTCTTCCCGCCGCATAAAAACGGCCCCGGTTTCGGCCCCGGCCCGATGTTTGGCGGCCCCGGATTCGGCCCCGGCCCGCAAGGCCCGGGTTTCGGCGCTCCCGGTTTCGGCTCCGGCCCGCAAGGCCCGCGCTTTGGCGCTCCGATGTTCGGCGACGCGTTCAAAGACGGCAAAATTGAAATCGCCAAGCTCCCGGAACAAATGTCGCAAGAGCGCAAAGACAAGATGACCGCCGCCGATAAAGACGGCGACGGTTTCTTGACCCGCGACGAAATGAAAGAACTCGCGCCGAAGTTCGAAAAACCGGCGTTTATGACCGACGACCAAAAGATCGACGTCGCGAAATTGACCGAAGCGATTAAAGCGGCGGATAAAAACGGCGACGGCTTCATCGATCAAGACGAACGCAAAAACGCGTTCGAAGAAGCGCAAAAGAAGTTCGGCCCGCTGTTCTTCGCTCGTTTCGCTCCGGCTCCGGTTCCGTTCCCGCAATGGGGCGCGCCGCAACCTTGGGGCGCTTGGCCGCAAGGCGACTGGCAACGCGGCCCTCGTCGAGAAGGCGCTTGGCCCAAAGCCGATTGGCAACGCGGCCCCCGTCGAGAAGGCGATTGGCCCAAAGCCGACTGGAATCGCGGCCCGCGCCGAGACGGCGACCGACCGCAAGGCGATTGGCAACGCGGCCCCCGTCGAGAAGGCGACCGGCCCAGAGCCGACTGGAATCGCGGCCCCCGTCGAGAAGGCGATTGGCCCAGAGCCGACTTGAATCGCGGCCCGCGTCGAGAAGGCGACCGTCCGCAAGGCGACCAGCCGAAACCGGAAGCCCCGAAAGCCGAATAATCGCTTTCCCTTTTTTATCGAAAATTAACGTTCGACGCGCCGCAAGCGTCGACGCCCGACCAAGTTTCGGCGACGATATAACGGGTTGACTCGCCGAAACAAGGAGCGTTCGCCGGTAGTTTTTACTCCGGCGAACGTTTTTTCTTTCTTGTATTCTTATCCGGCTCCGCTTAACGTTTTAGCGCGCCGTTCGTCTTATCGACCGTCGCCGATTTGCGCGTTTCCGCTTGGTCGATTTTAAACCTCAACTTGTTCGGTTAATTCGCGACGTCGCCTCGGTCGTTCCCCAAACGCCGAAACCGCCTTCGTCAACGAAAAACCGGCGACAAAGCCAACTCGGTTCCCTCCCAAACGAAGAAATTTCCTTATCTCCTAGAGGCCGCCGAAGCGACGTCGGGCAATAAAAAACGGAGCGCCCCACTTCGTTCTCCCAGGAACAAGCGCAATAAAACCGTGATTTCCAATCGACAAGGGACAAAACCGTCGACGTAAAACCGTAGAAACGACGCGTCGTTTCGCTTCTCGCCCTTTACTCTCCGTTCCGGCTCAACGTTCGTTCGATTTTTGATAATACGTTCGGAAATCTACTTCCTGGAACTGCGCGGCGAAGTGAATCGCTCGCATTACGCGGTTGCGGTCTTTTTCGGAAAGTCGGCGCGCCAACTTGTATTCGTTGCTCGCCTGAAACGAACGATTAAAGAACATTTTCCCCTTCGGGTACACGTCGACGACCAACTTTTCCGGAAAACGCGCTTCCTCTTCGAAACGCCGATTGATCGCCAAACGAGCCAACGGGGTTACCGAACCGGGATTCATAAAGACGTTTAATTTACAAAGAGCGTTCGCGAAATCGAAATACGCGTCGGCGATTTTAGGCTCGTCGAAAGCCCGCGTCGTCGCGCGATAATCGATCCATTTGCTTTGAAAGAGAAGTTCGTCTTCTTTTCGCGAAACTTCGAACGTCGGTTCGAGCATAAAAGCGCAAAACGCGTCGTTCCGCTTTTCCAAAAGAGGCTTGACGTTTTCCAAGAAACGGTCGATTTCTTCGGCGTCGACCTCCGATCGCAACCGTCGAATCGGATCGATCAACGCAAACTTCTTTTCGCTAAACGAATAGACGATGATTTCGCCGTTGTCGCCGATAAAATCGAACGCGAAATCGTCGAAAAAAACGGACGACGTTCGAAACGAACGTTCCTCGTCTTCGTTGCGCGAAAATTTCACGACGGAATCGACGCGAAAACGAAGCGCCGTTTCGGACGTCGAATCCCATTCGGGCCAACGCGTCGAAGAGTCGAAATGGAAAACGCCGCCGGAATTTTCGCCGCTCGATTCGTCGGCGCCGACGCTCGCGCAAATCGCGCACGCCGCCGTCGCGACGACAAACGCCAACGTTAACCTCGCAATCCGTTTACCCCAACGCTTCCACGCGACGCTCCGCGCCATCGACCGACTCCTTCGTAAATCCGAGACGCGAAACCAAGCGCGTCGCGTTCTTTCCGCTTCGTTCCTTAAAGCGTTTTTATCGTTTGCGCCGTCGACAAACGGAATCGTTCGGCTCGGCGCGCCCCCTTTTTCTCGGAAGTCAAATCAGAAGTTGCATAACGACCTAGAGACGCGAATCGCCGACGTCCGCGTCGAAACTCGCGCCTCTTGCGTCGTTCAAATCTCGGCCTTCGACGCTTATTTCGGCGCCAAAGTACACCAAATGCGTTTGCCCATTTGCTTCGGCGCGGATTCGACCTTCGCGACGTCTTCCAACATCGCCATCACCGAGGCCAAAAGTTTTTCGCCTTCGCTAATGTGCGCCATTTCGCGACCGCGGAAAAGAATCGACAACGTAACCTTGTCCTTCTTGGCCAGGAACTCGCGCGCCTTGTTGACCTTCACTTGAACGTCGTGATCGCCGGTTTTCGGGCGCAAACGCAATTCTTTCACTTGCGTTTTGTTCGTTTGTTGCTTCGCGACGCGTTTCTTTTGCTGATATTTGTACTTGCCGTAATCCATAATGCGGCAAACGGGCGGTTTCGCCTCCGCCGCGACTTCGACCAAGTCGAGCCCGGCCGCGCGCGCTTTCGCCAACGCTTCCGCGGAACTCATCACGCCCAGTTGTTCGCCTTCTTCCGAAATAACGCGCACTTGCGGAATACGAATCATTTCGTTAACGCGTTGTCCGGCGTTCGGGCCGTTATTACCTCTCGGGCCGTTGTTGTCCATCCTCCTCAGCGACATAATTTCGTTACAAAAAACCTTTCTTACGGCTTATCTTGAGTCAATTTAGCGCGCCGCGTCGAGCGCGCCGTTTACGCCGCTTTGAAACCTGTGCAACAACACATTTAACGCGCGTTTCTTTTTCGCGGCAATCCTTTAATATTTTAGCGCTATTTTATTAGCTCGACAAGCGCTCGACGCCGCTAAACGTCTCATTTTGGGCAACTTTTCTTATATTTTCCCAAAAATTATCGTCTTTGTCGTTAAAAGCGCGTTTTACTTTTGTTAAGAAGCGTTCGCCGTCGCGCCGTCGCCTCGTTTGCGCCGCCGGTAGGAGCGTTAACGTCGACGCGGCGCCGCTTCGCGCAAGTCGCCCAACCTTTCCATTTTTTGCGTTTCCTCGGAAACGCGCGAATCGCCCAAACGCTCCGCTTCCTCCGCCTCGCCCAACGCTTCGCCGTCGGCGCCGTTCGCGTCGAAATTTTCCAAATCGGCTTCCAAAACCGCCGCTTCGCTCGCGCCGTCGACGTTATAATCGGCGAAATTCGTCGCGTTCGGATCGAATCCGGGTTGAAATTCGAGCGCGCCCTCCGGCGTTAAGTTCGGTTTTTCGAACCCTTCGACGCCGACGTAAAGGTCGACGTTCGATTCGAATTCGTCGTTCGCGACGCCGTTCTTTTCGTTTTCGCGCCGCACGATCTCGCGGAAGTCCGGGAAGCGGTCGAACTCGCCGTCGTGTTGCGTTACCAAGAGGCGCAAAACAAGGATTTTTTGGTCGTAATCGTCGCCGCCGTCGGTGAAGAACCAACGCCCGAGCGCGCTCGTTTTCGCGTCGCTGGCGCCGATCGCCAAAAACTGTCCCGGTCGCAACGCGAGAGAGGCTTTGAGCGCGTCGAACGTTTTCGTCGGTTGTTCCTGCGTTCGCACCAGCTGACCGTGTTGGTAACGGGTCGCGAGTCGCGGCGCGCCGTACCGCAAGAACGGCGTTACGTCGAAGCGAACGGAGCCGTCCGGCGCCGGGTCGATCGCGACGCTGAAAAGAGTTTGCGCGTCGTTGTAACTTTTGCCGACGAGGGCGCCGTTTTGGTTTTCCAGAATCGGAATCGCCGGAATCACGTCGCCGCGCGCTTCGATGACGCTTTTCATTCCGGCGCGCAGATTGATCGGTTTCGAGTACGCGACGGGAGCGCCGGTCGCTTTTTTCGACGGGTCGACCTCTTCTTCGAGGGTCGAGCGGAGTTCGCGTCCTTTAAGCGTTAAGAGTCGGGAAAGGGAATCGGGAATCGACGCGCCGATCAGTCCCGCTCGGAACCCTTGTTCGTTGAGTCGCCGCCGCGTTTCCGGGTCGATTTCCAGTTCGTCGACGTCGTTCCAAAACGCCTCGACCAAATCGCGATCTTGATAAGGAACGTGTACGAGAAGCGCGTCGAACGAAACGGCGTCCGGCGCCAATTCGCCTCGACGCAACATCGTTTTCGACGCGTCGTTTGCCGAAGGCGGCGGAGGCGGAACGTCGGTCGGCGCGGGTTGAAACGCGGCGCACGACGCGAGAAAACCGGCGCCGCACGCCGTTAATAATCCCGCGATCGCTCTTCGTTTTCCCATTTTACGCAAACTCGGCCGCAGCCGCGCCTTTCCTATTTTCGCCCGTCGTTTTTACCGATCTAAATTTCCGCGTTCGGTTCTTTTCCGCTCGCGAAACGCCGTTTTTAACGATATTAACGGCAATTATTGCGGACGATAATAAAAAAAAGTTCCCGCGTCAAGAGCGATTCGGTAAAAAACGCCGCCGTTCTCCGACGGCGTCCGCCTCGTCCAATTCTAACGCCGCGCGTCGAGAAACCGCGGCCCCCTTTTCCTTCTATTAATATTAATGGCGGAATCGTCGTTTTCTCGTTTTATCCGCCGTTCGTCTAAAGCCGCAAGGGACGGCCCGATCGAAGATTTGCGCAATTTGAGAAAAATACGCAAGGCAAACAATACCGATCAAAACGCGTCGACAAGGAAAATTAAGCGATTTCTATCGGGAACGCGAGCGTTTCGTCGAGCGATTTCGCGCCGAGCAAAACCGCCAAAAAGCGGTCGACGCCGAGCGCGCACCCGGAACACGCCGGCAAGCCCGCCTCCATCGCCTGCAATAGTCGAGATTCGCGCGGCAACTCGACGGAACCGTCGCGACGTCGCTCTTCGCTCGTCGTTTCGATTCTCTCTCGCAAAACGGACGCGTCGAGCAACTCGTGATAACCGTTCGCCAACTCGATTCCGTCGACAAAAAGCTCGAAACGTTCGGTAACGTCGAACGGCGTTTTCCGTTCGTTATCGAATTCTCGTCGCGTTTTCGCTAATTGCGATTGCGACGCGGGATAATCGAAGACGATCGTCGCCGCGTCGACGCCCAATCCCGGCTGAACGACTTCGGCAAAAACGAGGTCGAGCCAATCGTCCTTCGTCGCGCCCGTTTCCCTCGCTTCGCTATTTCCCTCGTTTGCCGCGTTTTGCCCGTTTTCCACCGCGACGTAAGACTCCGGATACGCAATTTTCGCCCGATCGGCAAAATCGCGCAGGTCGTCGCAAGTCGCCCAATGCGGATTGATTCCCGTTTTTTCCTCAAAAACGTCGGCGAACGTTCGCTCGACGACCGCGTTTTGCGCCCAACGTCGCGGCTCGAGACCGGTTTCGGCGAAAAATTGATTCGCGACTTCAAGCGCCAACTCGGCGAGAAGCCGTCGCCCGGTTCGATAATCGTCGCCGCGACGATACCACTCGAGCATCGTAAATTCGACGTTGTGCCAAGCGCCGCGGTCGCCGCGTCGGCAAGCGGGCGCGAGTTGGTAAATCGCGTCCATCCCGGCGGCGATCAAACGTTTCATCGCAAACTCCGGCGACGTCTGCAGATAGAACGTCGTCGCCTCTCGACGCGCCGTTTCGACGTCGCCAAATCGCCGTTCGGCAAAATCGTCTTTTTCGCTCCAACACAGCGGAACTCGAACGGAGATCGGCTCGACAAAGCGGTCGACGACCGAATCTCGCGACAAAAACGGCGTCGTCGTTTCAATAAAACCGAGGCGGTCGAAAAAACGTCGAATCGTTCGATAAAGCGACGCGCGACGACGTAAATTTTCGAGCGGCGCGGTCGGTCGCCACCCCTTCGCCGTCTCCAAACGATCCTTTTTCTCCATTTTTTTCGCCGCGTCGGCCAATTTTTCTTTCTCCGCGTCGCCCATTTTCTCCGCCTTTTTTATCTTCTCTGTTTTACCGTTCTTTTTTACTTTTTCGAACGCGCTCGCGTCCGTTTTTCAGCGATTTTTTCTATTTTAACAGAGACCGACGACTCGACAAGGCGACGCTTAGAGAACGTTAAAACCGACGCGTTTTAACGACCCGTCCGAAAGAAACGCCGAACGTTCGAGAGCGAACCGACGGCGCCGACGTCAAACCAATAAGATCGTTAACTTTTTAATTCTCGACTTTGCTCGCGGATTAAAATCGCGCGCTCTTCTTTAAGACCGCGCGACCCTCAAACGCCCAAACCTCTTATTTTATCTTATTTAACACATTGAAGTCCAAGCGTTTTCCGCAGTTTGTCTAATCCCGCTATTTTAAACTTCTTTTTTCCAAAGCCCGTGCAGATTGCAATACGTTCGAACGAGCGCGGGCCCCTCTTCGACGCAGAATTCGGCGATCGGACGGTCGCCCGGTTGCAACTCGACGCGCTTCGTTCGGTTCCCTTGCGTCGTTTCGATCCACTCGATGTAGTGTTCGCGTTCGGACGGATGTTCGACGGCGCCGATCGTAATTTCGACGCGATTTCCGTTGCGTTTCGCGCTCGGCACGTGCTTTTCGGCGGCCTCCGAATCGTCGACTTTCGCTTTTTCCAAGATCATCGGACTCCCGCAACAAACGAGTTCGCCCGAGCCGTCGCGCAACACTTCGACGATTTTTCCGCAAATCTCGCAAACGTAAATTTCCGTTTCTTTCATTCCTAAACGCCTCCTTCTTTTTTAACTTTTCCAAAGTTGTTCTAACGTTTTGAAAACGCGTCTCGTTTTTCTTTTCAAACGCGAGCGATTTTCGCGTCTAAAATCAATAACCGCGACCCGCCTTCATCGTTTTATTTCCCCTATTTTATCTCGTCGCGTCCCTTTAAAAGAAAACTTGAAAATTTAACCTTCTTTCGCGCCCTTTCTTTGGGTTGTCGATTCGAGCGCCCGGGAAAGTTGCGGCAAGCGTCGAAAAAAAGTTGAGTTTTTCTTCAAAAAAGCCGATATGTTCTTTACGCGACCCCGTCAAAACCGCGACGTTCGTTACGATTCACCTATTCCAGCATTTCCTACTCTTCTTATCGGCGCTTAATTCGATGTCAACCGCTTCCCGTCGCTCCAAGCCCGCGTCCGGCGCGTCTCCTTCGACTTCAAGCGAAGTCGAACGTCGCCCGTTGTCGCAATATATGCAAGTCGACGATTCGACCGACTCCGACGGAGGCTGGACGAGTTTCGACTCGGTCGACGCCGCTCGGTCGAGCGTCGCGCAACCTCGTTTAGACCTTTCGGTTCTTAAAGAGATCAAAAATTTTTTGACCGCCGACGAAACGCCCGCGGACGATTCGTTTTTCGGCGACGAAACGCTCGTCGATTCGAACGAAGTTCGCGTCGCTTATCCGTTTTACGACGGAGCGCCGGTCGACGTTAACGGCGTCGAGCGTCCCGACGACGCGCCGGAAACAGCCGAATCGCTCCTCGCGTCCGCGCCGTTTGCAAGTCCAATTAGCGAAGACGCGCAAGACGCCCCGATTCTCAACGCCCTTCCGTCTCCTTTCCCATCCGAAACGAGCGAAACGAGCGAATCGAGCGAATCGAGCGAATCAAGCGAAACGAGCGAAACG
>JAFSFF010000564.1 GCA_017435375.1 Thermoguttaceae bacterium | reverse complement strand
GGCTTCTTCGGTCGCCGGAGCTTCTTCCGCCGGGGCGGCTTCTTCGGTCGCCGGAGCTTCTTCCGCCGGGGCGGCTTCTTCGGTCGCCGGAGCTTCTTCCGCCGGGGCGGCTTCTTCGGTCGCCGGAGCTTCTTCCGCCGGAGCGGCTTCTTCGGTCGCCGGGGCTTCTTCCGCCGGAGCGGCGCCCGGAAGCTCAATGTCCGCGATACCGTCCATCGACAGTTGCGGTTCGGCCGGAGCGGTCGGGGTTACCGTCGGTTTTTTGAAGTCTTCGCGATGTTCGTCGTAATATTTTTGAACTTCTTCGTCGCTAATCGCGGCGAGGACTTCCGGCGTAACGTCGGCGCGCACCACCTCCAACGCGAGTTTCGTCGGTTGGGTGAAACCGGGCGTCGCGGAAGAAGCGTTCGCCACGACGTTGCGATATTGTTCGTAAAATTTCTTCAACTCTTCTTCCGACGGATCCGCGATTTGATCGACGTAATCCGCGGCGTCGAACGCGACGACGCTCGCCTTCATCGAACGGTTCGTCGCTTCAAACGCTTCGGCCAAGTCGACGGAAACGGCGAGAGCGCTCGGATTGTCGTAACGAGCGACGGCGCGTTCGTACGCGATTTGTTCCTTCAAGAGGTCGAGCAAAAGTTGGTCGTTCAGACCGCCGGCGTTATAGCACATTTGCCATTCTTCCGGGGACAACGAACCGCCGAGAAGCGTTTGCAGGTATTGCGTCGCGTCGGCGTCGCTCGCGGCCAAGCCCTTATCGTAAGCGAATTGCAGAATCAACCAGCGGTTGACCAAGGCTTGCGCGTCGGACAAAGCGTATTCCAACTCGGTCGCCATCGCGTTGAGGCGTTGCGCTTGCGCGGCTTTGTTTCCGTCTTTTTTCGACAAAGCGGCAATATAGAATTGCGCGAGATAATTCTCGGGAACATATTGCGCCATTTGAGCGGTTTCCGCCCACGCTTCGGCGTCCAACGAATAGAACGCCGTTTGCGCGAATCTCGACAAACGCGTCGCCGAATCGTAAGTTTGACGATACGCGTCGTAATCGTAAGTTCCGTATTTGGTCGTCTTCGCGATTTCGCCCATCGTTCCGTTTTGCTGTCCGCCGGTTCCGACGCACTGCACCATCGACCCTAAGGCGATGAACGAAAACATCGTAAAGAGAGTAAGCCCCGCCATCCAAGCCTTTTGATTACGGCGGAATACGCTAAAAGGATTATGTTTTGCCATTTGAACTATCTATCCTGAAATGTCAACGAAACGCTCGACGCCGCGCGCCGACGTTCGCTCGACGCGTCGACGGAGCGCCCGAAAAAAGCGCGGCGACGACTCGACGCGAAAACGATCCGGAAACCCTATCTTGTCTCGCTGCCTTTAACGAGTTTCAAAATCGTTTCCGTTTCTCAAAAACTTGCGTCCGCTATTGCGACCGATATTCTAGTATAACGAAAAATTCAATTTTTTCAAACGCCGGTTTAAAAAAAATCGAACCTTTACCTTAAGTTTTGTATTAAATTTACCGATTATGTCAAGTAACCCCGGATTATTTTCCGAAAAAACCTTGCTTTTCATCCGACTTTTTTTAAAGAATTTCGAAGTTTGTCCCTAATCGCGGTTCGTCGGGCGTTTGTCGCCGCGTCGACGCGGAGGTTCCGACATGTCGCTTTCGCTCCGTTTTGTTCGAATTTTCCTCGGCGCCGCGCTGGTTGTAGCGTCCGCGTCCGCGACCGTCGCGTCTTCTTCGGTCGACGCGCCCCTTTTTTCGAACGGTCTTTTCGACCTCGATTCGCAAGGCGACGTTTTCAACGACGTTCCGCCCGTCGAATCGAATCTTCGCGCCGCCTCGAACGACGCGGGCGCTTCGGGCGTCGACGAACGCCGTAACGATTCCGCCGAGCTTCCGCGTTCCGAAAAGCAAGGCGCTTTCGGCGAACTCGGCGCTTTCGACGCGCCGACCGCCGTCGCTTCGCTCGACGCTTTTTCACCGCTCGAAGCGCCCCGCTCCGACGACGCGACGCGTTCGGAGGCGACGTTCAACGGGTCGGGTTTCGCTTTTTCGCAAGACGTCGTCGTTCGCGGCTCCGTTCGCCTTCCGGAACTGAAATCGATTCAATTTTGGGGAAACGGCTACCTCGGCAGCGGCGAAATTCGTCCGGAAAAATGGCGCGGCGAACTCGACGCGAACGCGACCGGCGCGCAAGTCGGCCTCAATTTGCCAATGGGTTCGCTCAACTTCACGGCGTATTATAATTACCATCGCAACCGCGTCAAATATCCGGGACGAAGCGTTCGCCAAAACGCGAACCTCGTCGGCGCCGGGGTCTACCTGCACGCGGGCCCGCTTTATTTTACGGCGCTGGCGAACTACGGCGACGACGGCTACAAAGCGGAGGGCGGCGACGTCGGTTCCGCGTCCTACGACGGTTATCAAGCGTCCGGCTACTTTGAAACCGGTTACGAAATGCACACGCTCGGGTTATTCGTCCTGAAACCGTTCGGCTCGTATCAATATTCTTACCTCGAACACGACAATTTCAACCCGAACTCGCTGCGTAAAATCAACGGCGACAAACGCAATTACGACGCTTGTTATATGACGCTCGGTTCGCGCGTCGACGTCAACCTCGCCGGGCTCGACTCCTTCACGTTGCAAGGTCGGCTGGCTTGGGTTTCGCAGCTTCGTTCGCAAAACGAGTCGATTCAAAACTTTTGCTTCGGTCGCGTTCCGGGAACGTTCGCGCCGTCGAGTCCTTATTATCAAGGCTCCGGCGCCGGCGACGACTTCTTTTGGGGCGGCGTCGGTTTGCGTCTTTCCCTTTGGGGCGCGCTCGCGGTCGCCGGAGACTACGACTGCCTCGTTAACAAAGAACAAACGTTCCACGTCGGCAGCTTGGGCTTGCTCTTCGGGTTTTAGCGTCGCGCCCGTTTCCGTTTCCTTTCTTACTTTCGCGTCGAAACGCGAACGAGCGTTTCCGTCCGCCGCTTCTTGACGCGAACGGAAGCGCGGCGTATAATTTCGCGCCAAGTTAAAAACGTCGTTCGTCCGTTCGCGTCTCGCAAAGGAATCGACAATGAACCGTTCCACCTCGTCCGACGACGGCGAGCGTTTCGTCCGCGATTGTCTCGGCGGCGACGCTCCTTCGTCTCCGCGCCCGCCTCAAGAGCCGCCTCCCTCGACGTTCGATTCGCGTTTTGAAGAGCGGCGACGTTGGGCGACGACGACGCTCGCGGCGTTCGGAATCGCGGCGGTCGCGGGAACGCTTTTCGCGATCGTCGGAGCGCGCTGGAGCGTTTTATCGCCGAGCGTTCGAGCGGCGTTTCTCGTCGGAACGCTCGCGACCGCGCACGTCGGCGGCGCGTTCGCCGAACGTCGCGGCGAATCGTTGTTGGCGCACTTCCTTTATTGCCTTGGCGCGGCGATTTTTATCGGCGGCGTTTTCGCGCTTTGCGTCGGAGTCGACGCGCCGCGACGGCTCGCGTTTTGGGCGAACGCGCTTCCGTCGACGGCGCTCCTCGTTTTCGCGACGGCGGCGGCGTCTCGGTCGCGGACGCTGCATTTTTTCGCGGCGGCGACGTTTGTCGCGGCGTTCGCGCTCGACGGCGATTCGCGGCGAATTTTCGCGTTTCGTTTCGCGGATTGCGCTCTCGTCTGTTGCGCGTTCGGCGAATATTGGGCTTGGCGGCGTTCGAGTTTAAGCGTCGCGACCGTTTATTCCGGCGTTTGCGTTTGGACGCTCGTCGCGTTGTTCTCGGCTTCTCCATCGTTCGACGCTCGCGCTTTGACGTTGCTCGGCGTTTTCGGATTTTGGTTCCGTTGGTTCGGCGCGACGTTTCGGAGCGCGTTCGGCGCGACGCTCGGCGTTATTATCGCGCATTGTTCTCTTGGTTTGGCGGCGTTTCCTTATTTTTGGCGCGTTTCCTTCGCGACGTTCGGCGGTTCTCCGTTCGGTCTCGCCGACGAATTGGCGGCGACGGTCGCGGCGGCGTCGTTCGTCGTTTTTGCGACGCGACTAATTTTCGACGGCGCGCGTCAAAACGTCGTTCAGTTTGCGCTCGCGTTCGTCGTTTTCGCGTTTTGGCTTCTCGCGCAATGCGTCGTCGCGGCGCTCGGTTTCGAAGAGAATCGTTTCTCGGCGACGCCTCCGACGGTCGCCGCGCTCGCGTTCGCCGCGCTTCTCTTAAAAATCCGAACGTCGCGCTCCGACGACTCGCTTTCCTCGCCGCCGACGCCGAGCGCCGCCGTCGCTTTGGACGCGTTGAACGACGACCGAGAGTTCGACGACCTTTTCGACGCCGAAGCGCGCGCCGGAACGCAAACACCTCTCTTGTCGTCGATTTTCGAATCGCTCGATTCGTTTTGGGAGCGCGCCGCGCGACGCGGTCGTTTTCCCGTTTACGTCGTTTCGATTCTCGCGCAGGCGGTCGCGCTCGTCGTCTTCGCCCGTTCCGTTCGGACGTTCTTCTAAGGGAACGCGGCGGTTTGAAAATCGCAAAAAGGGGCGGTTCAAAAAAATCTAAAAAAATTTAAAAAAGCCGCTTGACGATTTCGGAATCTCGGTTAGAATGTTGGCATAAGAGTTAAGGGAAACCTAAAACCAAGGTCAACCGCCTTAAAACATTAAAAAACTTAGGTTTTCGACTTTTTGCCCGCGTAGCTCAACTGGCAGAGCGCAGCATTCGTAATGCTGAGGTTGGGAGTTCGATTCTCCCCGCTGGCTTTGAACCGCCTTTCGAGGCGGTTTTTTTATTTCTTGACGTTTTTTCCGCCGCTTTCTTTTTTTGATTCGTTTTCTTTTCGCCGCCCGATTCCGTCGGGATTTTTTCGCGTCGCGGCGAATACTTTTCTTTTTTTCGCGAAAAAAGAAGCGTCGGGGGCGGTCGCGCTCCGAAAAAAATCGCGTATAATAACGGAAAATAACGGAGGTCGCCGGAACGCCGTCGAGGCGGCCTCGAACGCGACGCAAACTCGAAGCGAAGTCGTTTTCGCTCCGCTCGCGACGCTCGAACGGCGAAAACAAAGGATTCCGATGAAAGCGATCGTTCTTTTTTCCGGCGGTTTGGACAGTTTGCTCGCGACGCGTCTTCTGCAAGAGCAAGGCGTCGAAGTCGTCGGGTTGAATATTGTTACCCCCTTTCACGATTGTTCGCAAGAGGCCGCCGACCGCGCGAAAGAGTTGGGAATCGAACTCGTCGTTCGCGAACTCGGCGAAGACTATATGAAAATGCTCTCGAACCCGCGTTGGGGATACGGTTCGAACGTCAACCCCTGCCTCGACTGCCGCACGATGATGTGTCGCGAAGCGAAAAAGCTAATGGAAGAGATCGGCGCCGATTTCGTCGCGACCGGCGAAATCTCCGGTCAGCGCCCGAACAGTCAAAAGATTCACCAACTGATGTTGATTTCTCGCGAATCCGGGCTCGGCGGCAAGCTCGTTCGTCCGCTCTCGGCGAAGGTCTTGAATCCGACCGAACCGGAGAAAGACGGCTCGCTCGACCGCGAAAAGCTCCGCTCCTTCACCGGGCGCGGCCGCGGCAAGCTCGTTTGGCTCGCCCGCAAAGATTACGATATTAAAACGATTCCGCAACCGTCGACCGGCTGCGTCCTTTGCGAAAACTCCTATTCGCCGCGCGTTCGCGATATGTTGAAATACAAAGCGGTTCCGACCGTTTGGGACGCTCGCTTGATCGCCGCCGGTCGCCGTTTGCGCCTCGACGAAAACGCTTATTGCGTCGTCGGTCGGAACCAAAAGGACTGCGACGCGCTCGACGCGGCGTTCGCGTCGCCGAACCGCTCCCGTTGCGTTCTCCTCTATCCCGGCAACTATATGGGCGCGTCGGTTCTCCTAGTAACGGACGAAGCGCCGGAGTTCGGCGACGAGAACCCGGAAATTTCGCCGAAAATGGCCGAATACATCGAAACCGCCGGAAGCCTCGCGCTCCGCTTCGCGAACCCGGAGAAATACCGCGAACCGGCGGAGGGCCCGACGGCGCGTCTGCACGTCGGCGCGGTCGTTCGCGAAATTTCGCTCGTCGAGAATCCGGCGGTCGACGCGATTCGCATCATTAAAGAAGCGGACGGCCCCAAAAAGACCGACGAACCGGTCGAAAGCGCGCCCGAGGAAACGTCGGAAAACGCCGAAACGGACGCCGCCGAATAACGCAAACTCGCCAACAAGACGCCGCGAACCGCCCGACTTGCCTATGTTAACGCGTCGAGCGTTTCGCCTCAAACTTGATGCGTCGTCAACGCTAACAAAAAGGAAAAAACGTTGCAAAAAGAACCTTGGTACCGAGACGGGCTTCGTTTCGGGTGCAAACAGTGCGGCGGCTGCTGCGGCGGCGAGCCGGGTTACGTTTGGGTTACCGAAGAGGAAATCGCCGCGATGGCGAAGGAACTCGGCTTCTCGAAATTCGAGTTCGAAAACGCGTTCGTTCGGCTGATTCGCGGGAAAAAGAAGAGCTTAATCGAACGCTCGAACGGCGATTGCGTTCTTTTCGACGAGAAAAAGCGCGGTTGCACCGTTTACAAGTCGCGTCCGGTTCAGTGCCGCACTTGGCCGTTTTGGGATCAAAACCTCGACCGCCCGTCGTCTTGGGAAAAAACGGCGAAGTTCTGCCGCGGTTGC
>JAFSFF010000563.1 GCA_017435375.1 Thermoguttaceae bacterium | reverse complement strand
CGCTTTTAACTTTCCGCTCGAAAGCGGTCGGCGATGGTTAGCGTCGCGGTCATCACCAGCGACAGGTAAGAATATACCCCAAGAAACAAAAACCGCAAGGGGCTTTTTCCAAAATTTTCGCGAAAAAGTTTCCCGACGCACAAAAACCGCCGCGACGCGCAACCGTCGCGGCGGTTTATTTCCTCATTTCACAACGTTTACGCCTCCCGATAAACAAACGTCGCGCCGACGAAAAAAACTCCCGCGTTGCGACGTTTTCCGGTTTTCTTAACGTCGGCCAAGTCGTCGCGCTCGCTTACCGCGCCGGTTCCAAAAATCCGGCGACGTCGTCCTGCCGCCGCGACGAACGGCGTTCAACGCGGCGAGGCGGCGTTTCTAAAATCTCGGCGACCTCGCCCAACGCGTCGCAAAGGCGTTCGTACTTCGGCGAGATCTCCTTCATATTGAAGTCGACCGGCGTTCGTCCCGTTGCGACTTTGAAGCCGCCGACAAGCCAGTGCCGCGTCGTTATCGACGCGACCAACGCCGTCCGTTGCGGGCCCGGAAGCGCGTCGAGCCAAGCGACCAACGTCTTTAACGCCGTTTCGGTTTCCGCTTCGGTCGTCGCGTTATAATATTCGAGTTGCAAACGAGTTAGCGTTATTTCGTCGCGCAACGTCGACGGCGAAAACTCCGCCTCGAGCTTGCACCAACCGTCGAGCGTCGTCGGATTGTTCGGGACGGACGGCTTGCGGGCGCCGCATCGAACGACAAGGCGCGGCGAGTATTTTTTCCCGGCGATTTCGACGGCGCTTCGGCTCTCCTCCGCGATTTTTTCCGTCGACGGAATTTTATATCCCGCGCCTTTTTCCACGTCGACCCGCTCCGGAAACGCTTCTTTCGGCGTCGCCGCGAACCACGCGTCGAGCCGCTTCATCTCGGCGTCCGGACGGCGTTTCAGGACGATTTTTTTCTCGACGCGTTTCTCGATCGTCTCCCACGACGCCGCCGCGCATCCCATCGCGCCGCTATCTTTACTCGGAGCGGGAGCCGCTTTTTCCAACGTCCGTAAAAAATCGAAACTTACTTGAATTTCGACGCGTTTCTCGGTCGCCAAACGCTTCCGAACGGCGCGCCAAAACGGGTCGTTCCAATCTTCAAGCGGCGGAAACTCGACCGCGAAAGCGCCGTAATTCAACTCGGCGCCGGGCGGGATTACGGCGCGTTCGGATTTCCCAAATTGCGGCGGAAAGGCTCGCCTTGGAAACTCCGGCGTCCAGCAATACGTTCCGACGACGCCCTCCGCCTCGACCTCCGCCCCGCGCGCCATAAAGGAATAATCGGCGCCGACGTAAGGCGCGAAACCGCCGATTTGCGCGTAAAAGGCGCCGATTCGCTCAACCGGCGTTTCCAAGACGTTGCGGTCGAACGCTCGGAAGTAAACCGCGTCGCCGAAATAAATCTCCGTCGCCGACGCTTCCAGACCGCTCTCGACCAGTTTAAGGCTCGGATCGTCTCTCCGCGCAAAGTCGATATGCACCTCAAATTCTTGCGCCCGGGGTTGGCGGAAGCCTCTTTCCTCCCCTTGCGCCCAAGCGGTCGCGCCGAACGCCGTCGAAAGCGTTAAAAGCGCCGCGATTACCGTTCGTTTCCAAGTCATTTCCGTTCTCCGTTTGCAGTTGAGAAGAAGCCGAAAAACGCCGCTCGAACCGTTTCAAACGACGCGCCGTCGTTTCCAAGACGAACGGCGAAGCGCGACGGATTTCGGAAAACGCCGCTTTTTTAAAAATTTCGCGAAATTTCCGGAAAATTTTTCGCGCAAGAAAAAAACGCCGCTCGACGGTCGACGCGTCGAGCGGCGGTTTTCGCGGTTTTCTCTCGTTCGAGCGCAAATTTTCAGAAACGCTCAAACGGTTAAACGGCGGCGCTTAGAGCAGCGCGGTCGTTTCGTCGAAGCCGCAAACAACGTTGAAGTTTTGCACCGCGGCTCCGGCGGCGCCCTTGATCAGGTTGTCGATCGCCGAAACGGTAACGATTCGGTCGCCGACGACGCGGACGGTCAGGTGGCAACGGTTCGTGTGCGTAACGTCTTTCGTCGACGGGAGCGCGTCGACGACTTGAACGAACGGCTCGCCGGCGTAAAAGTCGCGCAGGTACGCGAGGAGTTCTTCTTGCGTCGCCGCTTTGAGCGGTTTCGAGTACGTCGTCGAGAGGATGCCGCGATCCATCGGCGTCAGGTGCGGGGTGAAGATAACCTTCGCCGCGACGCCGCTCGCCGTCGTCAAGACTTCCTCGATCTCCGGCGTGTGTCGGTGCGTGCCGACGCCGTAAGCCGCGATCGATTCGTTGCATTCCGGGTAAAGCGTCTTCATACTTGGCTTGCGACCGGCGCCGGAAACGCCGCTTTTCGAGTCGATAATAATGTCGTCGCCGCCGATGAAACCGCCTTTGAGGAGCGGCGCGAGCGGCAAAATCGCCGACGTCGGATAACAACCGGGGTTCGCGACGAGCGCCGATTTTTTAATCTCTTCGCGGAAAAGCTCCGGGAGACCGTAAGGCGTTTTCGGGAGGCGTTCCGGATCCGGGTGCGTTACGTTGTACCACTTGTTGAAGACGTCGACGTCGTTCAAGCGGTAGTCGGCGCCAAAGTCGATCACTTTCATTCCGAGATCGAGGAGTTCCGGAGCGACCGCCGCCGTCGCGGTGTGCGGCAGGCAGCTGAAAACGACCTCGACGCCGAGGTCGGCCAAGTCGCGCGGCCCGAGGTTCGCGCAACGCACCGAAAACTGACCGGTCAGCGACGGATGCACTTCGTCGATTCGGCTCGTGTTTTCGCGACTCGTCGCCGCGACGACCTCCGCCTCCGGGTGCCGACGCAAAAGTTTCAAAAGTTCCAAGGCCGTGTAACCGGTCGCGCCCAAAATCGCTATTTTAACCATTTTAACCCTTTAATCGGCTCCAACGCCGCCAAAAAACGGTCAAAACCGGGGGAACGTCGACGCAAAAAACGCGCCTCGACGACGGTCGCGTCCCCCAACAACGCGCCGCCGCCCGGAAACGAACTTCGTCGTTCGTTTCGATTTTTCAATCGTTTCTTTATTAATGCCGCGTCAACGCCGCTCGAACGTCGGCGCGCCGTCAGAACCGCCCGGTCGCGAGCTGCCAGTCGCGGGCCTCGACGATGATTTCGTCGAGCGTTCGCTTCGGACGCCAATCGATCAGCTTTTTCGCCCGCTCCAACGACGGAACGCGGCGGCGCATATCGTCGAAATTCGGGCCGTAAACGCTTTCGTAATCGACGTGTTCGATCGGCGATTTCGAGTCGCAAATTTTAACGACGCGCTCGGCCAGCTCGCGAATCGAGATTTCTTCGTCGCTCCCGAGGTTCACCGCTTGCCCGACCGCCTCTTTCGACGCCGAAAGGCGCGCCAGCCCCTCGACGATATCGAAAACCGACGAAAAACAACGGGTTTGCCGACCGTCGCCGCAAACTTTCAGCGGTTCGCCGCGGAGCGCCGCCGAGACGAAACGCGGAAGCGCCATTCCGTAAGCGCCGGTTTGACGCGGCCCGACGACGTTGAAAAGTCGCGTAATGTAAACCGGAAGCGACGTTTGACGGTGATGCGCCAAGAGGTAAAACTCGTCGACTAACTTCGCGACCGCGTACGCCCAGCGGTTTTTGCAACTCGGGCCCAAGACGACGTCCATCTCCTCGCGAAACGGCGCTTCGTCCGATTTCCCGTACGTCTCGCTCGTCGACGTCAGCAAAACGGGACGGCGATACTTCGCGCATAAGTCGACGACGTTTTCGGTCGGGCGGACGATGCGGCGAATCGCGTCGACCGGCTGCGAAACGATCAGTTGCACCCCGACCGAACTCGCCAAGTGGAAAACGAAATCGGCTTCGCGAATCAACCCTTCGAGCAAAACCGGGTCGGCCGCGTCGGCGACGTAAGCGCGAAAGTTCGGGCGGCCCTCGAACGGCGCGACGTTCGCCCAAGCGCCGGTCGAAAGGTCGTCGACGATCGAAACGGAGTCGCCGCGATTCAAGAAATATTCGGTCAAATGCGAGCCGACGAAACCCGCGCCGCCGGTGATTAAGTAATTCATCGCGCTCTCCTTACGTCGTCTGAAAACGAACGCTTAGTTCTCCGAGGGTTTGCGTCCGACAAAAAAATAACGCGGCGTTTTCACCAACGGAATCGGGAAATACGGAATCCGATCTTTCCACTCGCGGAACGTCAACTGTTCGAACCGCCGACGCAAATACGGCGGATGATCGCAATTTGGGTAAACGTTGTCGCAACCGAACCAAAGAGGCCAAAACGTTCGCGTTCCCCAGCGTTGCTTCGGGCAGTCGCCGCTCGGATATTTTCTCGCGATATAAAAGTCGACGACGCCGATTTTTCCGCCCGGCGTCAACATTTCGAACGCTTGGTCGAGCGCCGCGAACCAGTCCGGAATCATCGTCAGCGAATAGGAAAACGTTACAAAGTCGACTTTTCCCTCCGGCGGCGTCCACGTCGTCGCGTCGGCTTTGACCGTTTCGACGTTCGTCCAGCCGTTCGCGTCGATCTTTTTTTGCGCGTTTTTCAGGAGCGACTCCGATAAATCGACGACGTAAACCTTCTTCAACCGCTTCAAATTCTCGCCGAAATTAAAGACGTTGCGCCCGGTGCCGCCGCCCATATCGACCCAGACGCCGCCGTCGACGACGCCCATTTCGCGCCAAAGTTCCTCGCGCCCGGATAAAAATTTATCGCGAAAAGAGTCGTAATCGTCCGCTTGCGCGTTGTAAAAACTTTCCAAACGCTCTTCGTGATTCGCGCCTTTTTTCGACGCGAACGCCAAACGACAAACGGTTTTTAAGTCGGACGCTTTGCTCATAACACTCTCGCCGCCTCTCCTCGACGCGAAAACGACCCGCGTTCAAAATCGACCGTCCCGACGAAGTCGACGGACGGAACCTTCCCCATTATTTTAGCTCAAAAATAAACGAACGCAAGCGGGGCCGACCGGCGATAAGATCGACCGCGAAAATTTCGCGGCTCGGCGGAAAATTTCTGTCAAATTGGCAGATTCGCGCGCTAAAACGCTCCGCGAAATAAAATTCGCCGAAAGCGCTCGACGAAAAAAGAAATTTCCAATCGGCTTTAACCTTATCGTTCGCAACGCTTACCCAACTAGGCGACAATATTTTTTAAAAATTTTCCTTTTTTAAGAAGTTTTGGCGCCGCGTTTGCGTAATCGTAGACAAGCGACGCTCGACCGCGCCGCTCGACGTCGTCGCCGACCGGAAAACGCCCCGGTTCGCGTTTCGTTCGACTTGCGATTTATCGTCGAAAATTAAAGAAAAAACGACGCGGGCGCTTATCGCCGCCGTCGAAAAAATACAGCGTTTAAGGAGGATTTAAAATGGCTCAAGGCGAAAAAATCATCGGCATCGACTTAGGCACGACGAACTCCGTCGTCGCGGTTATGGAAGGGAAAGACGCGAAAGTCATCCCGAACCCGGAAGGGTATCGCTTGACGCCGAGCGTCGCCGCGTTCACCGACTCCGGCGAAAACCTCGTCGGCGAAACCGCGAAACGTCAAGCGGTTACGAATCCGACGCGCACGGTCGCCTCGATCAAACGCTTTATGGGTCGCAAACGCGGCGAAGTCGGTTCCGAAGAAACGGCGGTTCCGTACAAAGTCGTCGGCGGCGCGGACGATTACGTCAAAGTCGAAATCGACGGCAAAGGTTACACGCCGCCGGAAATCTCCGCGATGACGCTCCGCAAACTCAAGGAATCGGCGGAAGCGTACCTCGGCCATAAGGTCAACAAAGCGGTCATCACCGTTCCGGCTTACTTCAACGACGCGCAACGTCAAGCGACGAAAGACGCCGGTCAAATCGCCGGTCTCGAAGTCGCTCGTATCGTCAACGAACCGACCGCGGCCGCGCTCGCTTACGGGCTCGACAAAAACGTCAACCAAAAGATCGTCGTTTTCGACCTTGGCGGCGGGACGTTCGACGTTTCCGTTCTCGACGTCGCGGACGGCGTTTTCGAAGTCGTCAGCACCAACGGCGACACGCACCTAGGCGGCGACGACTTCGACCAAGCCCTTATTAATTACTTGGCCGACGACTTCCAAGGCAAATACGGCGTCGACCTCCGCAAAGACGCGATGGCGCTCCAACGCCTCCAAGAAGCGGCGGAGAAAGCGAAGCGCGAACTCAGCTCGCAACAAACGACCGACGTCAACCTGCCGTTCATCACCGCCGACGCGACCGGCCCGAAACACCTTCAAATGAAGATTTCGCGTCCGGAATTCGAAAAGCTCGTCGACGGTTTGATCGAACGCGTCAAGGGCCCGGTGATGCAAGCGCTGTCCGACGCGAACCTTTCGCCGTCGCAAATCGACGAAGTCGTCTTGGTCGGCGGTTCGACGCGGATTCCGAAAGTCCAAGAAACGGTTCAAAAGATTTTCAACAAAGAGCCGCACAAGGGCGTCAACCCGGACGAAGTCGTCGCGCTCGGCGCCGCGATCCAAGGGGGCGTTTTGGCGGGCGAAGTTACCGACATTTTGCTCCTCGACGTTACCCCGCTTTCGCTCGGGATCGAAACGCTCGGCGGCGTGATGACGAAGCTCGTCGAACGCAACACGACGATTCCGACCGAAAAGAAACAAGTTTTCAGCACCGCCGAAAACAACCAAACCGCCGTTACGATCAAGGTTTACCAAGGCGAACGCGAAATCGCGTCGGCGAACCGTCTCCTCGGTCAATTCAACCTCGAAGAGATTCCGCCGGCTCCGCGCGGCGTTCCGCAAATCGAAGTTACGTTCGACGTCGACGCCAACGGCATTTTGAACGTTAAGGCGAAAGACCTCGGAACGCAAAAGGAACAAAAGATTCGCATCGAGCAATCGTCCGGTTTGTCGGAAGAGGAAATCGAAAAGATGCGCCGCGACGCGGAGGAACACGCCGAGGAAGACAAGAAGCGCCGCGAGTTGGTCGAGTCGAAAAACCGCGCCGAATCGATGTGCTTCGAACTCGAAAAACTCCTGAAGGAACACGACGACAAGCTCCGCGCCGAGGACAAAGCCGCGCTCAACGCCGCGATTACGAAGACCCGCGAAGCCTGCGAATCGGAAGACGTCGACCGCATTAAGGCCGCGCTGACGGAACTCGAATCGGCGTCGCACGCGATGAGCAAAGCGCTGTACGAAAGCGCGCAACAAGCGCAAGCCGCCGGCGCTTCGCAAGACGCTCAAGCCGGTTCCGGCGCGAACCCGAACGACGACGCGATCGACGCCGAGTTCGAAGTGAAATAGGTTTCGCGTTCCTATCCTGACAAATCGAACGCCGCGCGATCGCGGTGCGAACGCTCCAACGACGAACGGGGCCCTTTTCCTCTCCGGAAATCGGGTCCCGTTTCTTCATTAATAATCGCCGTCGCCGCGAACCCCCTCCTCTCTTAAGATTCGCGCGTCTCCTTGGAACGCCGCGAATCGGCGTTCGGAAACGCAAAAACGACGTTTCCCGTTTCGAGAAAAACGTCGTTTTTTTATTTACTTACTCTTATTCGCTTGTCCGAAACGTCGCGGCTTCGTTAATCCGCTAAGGCTCTTATCGTTTCGTTGAACAGACGTTCAATCAACTTGTTTTGACGCCACATTCCAATGCCCGACGTTACGAAGAGCGGCCAAAGCACGACCATCGAAACTCCCATCACCGCCGCTTTGTCCAACCACTTACCGCCAGCCGATTCAATTTCAACGTCGGATCCGCCGACGCGTTTCGCCTTCAACGTCGCAACGACGGCGGAACCAGTCGCTTTACAGAGCCATTTAATCGGTCCGTTCGAATAGTCTGAAACGGTGGAGTCGCGCACTTGCAAAATCAGTTCGTCGTCAAACGTCAAGAGTTGCGCGTCGAACCCTTCGTTTTCAAAGATACGTTGAACCCGCAAAAGAGCGCCGTGAGTTTTCGACCAACGATTCGATAAAACCTTGCTTTGTCCCATTTTATCTTCCTTATTTAACTTAACCTTATTGTTGAACGCTTTGACGCGAGATTGTCGTCGTTGTTGTTTCTTTCCTTTGCTAATAAGAGACGGCGTTCGGAATAATTTATCAAAAAAATTTTTTATTTTTTAATTTTCTTCGTTACTTTCTCGTCTTTATAAACAATCTTTCAAAATCGTCGGTTTTTCTCGTCGCCTCGCGAAAATTTGCGCGTCCGCCCCAAAATCGCGTTCCGTTCTCGTCGACGACGGGGCCGGTCTTATTTCCCAAATCGCCGACCCCTCTTAATAAAAACGACTTTCCGCCGTTAAGACGGAAAGCCGTCAACCTATTGCTTTTCAATCTCTTCCGCGTTCGGAAGATACGAACGCGTTAATCGTCCAACAACTTGCCCCCCAAAAAATTGCGCCGCCGACGCCGACGCTGGCAAAACGTTCACGCCGGCGGAAGCGATCGCTCCGCTTCCCGCTGCGGCTCCCGCGCTGTAAAACGCGGCGCAATTAATCGTCCAACAATTTCCAAAGTCCCCAAACGGCGGCGCCTACCAAGGCTACCGGAGCGACGGCTACGGCGGCGGCGCCAACGACGGCGCCGGTCGCGGCAACCGCGCCGCCCACCGAAGTCAATGCGCCTCCGATCACAGGAGCGGCGCCCGCCGCCGCGGAAGACATACCTAACACGCTCGCTCCCGCGGAACTAATCGCGGCGCTCCCGGTCGCGGCGCCGACGCCCGCTAACACGCCGCCGGCGGCCGCGCCCCCGGTGGCGGCGACCGTGCCCAAAGCGGCGGCTCGTCCTCCGTTAGTTTGTACAATATTCAAACCAACTTGCGCCGCGCCGTTCCCCAAATCTTCCAGATTTTTTTTCCACTCGCTCATTATTCGGTTCCTTTTTCTAATTCAAAACTACGCGGCGACGTCGTTTGTCGCCGCAACTTTTATCGATTCCATCCAACGCTCGAGCATTAGAGGAATTTTTGCGCGGCTTCCTTGTAAAATTGGTTCGCCGTCGAGAGGAAGAGACGAACAAAATTCTCTTCGACATACTCGTCGGTAAGCGGCTCGTCGGTGAAGAGCGTCATCTTAACGCGCAAATCGCCGTCCTTATCGAGGTAGGCGCAGGGATTCGCCTTATTATAGTTCCACTCGTTGCAGAACTCCAGCCCGTCGAATCGACGCGGGCCCTCGAAACGCAACCCTTCGACCCAACCGCCGACTTGAATTTTATCGTTCTTCGCGGTAAAAAGCCCGGTCATCGGTTTCGGGAAGTCGTCGCTGTTAAACGTCGCGAAAATCGCGTCGTCCCGTTTCGTATGACGGTACCCCATTTTATCCAAAATATCGCGCAAACGATCGATTGAAAAACTTTCAGCCATTTTTATTCCTTATCCCTTTATTCTCATGTAAATCTTATCTTCGTCGCGATTTCGCGCTTTATTCTTTATCTCGGTACGAAGCTTCGCGCTCGATTCGGTCGCCGACGCGCAAACCGGCGT
>JAFSFF010000562.1 GCA_017435375.1 Thermoguttaceae bacterium | reverse complement strand
GTCGATTTTGCGCAAAATCGACTTTCCGTATCGTCCGCCGCTTTCGTACAAAACCTCGCGTCCGGTTTCGGCGTCGACTTCAAACGCCAAACCTTGCGTGTACGAGTCGGTCGAGCGCGTCCGTCGTTTCGTCAACCGCAGATCAAAACGCGCCGGAAATTCGCGTTCCTTCGCCGCGCTCTTTTCCGCCTTCGCCGTCTCTTTTTTTCCCGTTCTCCGCGTCGCTTGCTCGGTCGCCGCGAACGTTCGACCGTCCGATAAAATCGAACAAACGTCCGCAAACGCCGCGACGCCGACGCCCGCGACGCAAAGCTTCAAGATTTCGCGACGCGTCGCGCCGACGCCGCTTATCGTTCCGTTCCGCACCTTTTCCGCTCCTTCGTCTTCCTCGTCGTCGCCAAGCGACCGCCGCCGCTCAACGCCGCGCTCAACCGCTCGACTGTCCGCGACGCGCCGTTATTTCGCCAACGCCGTCCGCAAAAACCGCCCGGTTTCGTTATTTTCCAACGCGGCAACCTCCTCCGGCGTTCCGGTCGCGACGATTTCGCCGCCGTCGACGCCGCCTTCCGGCCCCATATCGATAATCCAGTCGGCCGTTTTCATCACGTCGAGGTGATGTTCGACGACGATTACGGTGTTCCCGGCGTCGACCAAACGTTGCAAGACCTCGAGCAATTTTTCGACGTCCTGCGAATGCAACCCGCACGTCGGCTCGTCCAAGACGTACAACGTGTTCCCGGTCTCGACGCGCGCCAGCTCGGTCGCCAACTTCACTCGCTGCGCTTCCCCCCCCGAAAGAGTGGTCGACGATTGTCCAAGCCGCAAATAACCCAACCCGACCTGTTGAAAACTTTCCAGCTGACGAACGATCGTCGGATAATTGGCGAAAAACTCGCGCGCTTCGTCGACCGACATATCCAACACGTCGGCGATCGACTTTTCCTTATATCGCGCTTCGAGCGTCTGCCGATTGAACCTCTTCCCTTCGCAAACCGGGCAAACGGCGCGCATATCGGGCAAGAAGTGCATTTCAATCTTTTGAATCCCTTGACCTTGGCACTCCTCGCAACGGCCGCCCGCGACGTTAAAACTGAAACGTCCCGCTTTGTAGCCGCGCCGTTTCGCGTCTCGGGAATTTGCGAAAACTTTGCGGATTTCGTCGAAAATACCGGCGTATGTCGCGGGATTGCTCCGGGGCGTTCGACCGATCGGCGACTGATCGATTTGAATCAGCTTGTCGATTCGGCTCGCGCCGCGCAAACTCTTAAATTGCGTCGAGCGCGCGCCGGTTCCGTTCAATCGCCGACGCAACGCCGGAACGAGCGTTTCGTTCAACAACGAACTCTTCCCGGAACCGCTGACGCCGGTAACGCAAGTGAAAACGCCCAACGGGAAAGTCGCCGTTACGTTTTTCAAATTATTCGTCGTCGCGCCTTCGAGAACGATCGAACGGGTTTTAACGATTTTACGTCTCTTTTCCGGAACGGCGATCTTCGCTTTGCCGCTTAAATAGCGTCCGGTCGCGGAAACCGCTTCGGCGGCGACCCGAGCGGGCGTTCCTTGCGCCAAAATCTCTCCGCCCAACTCGCCGGCGCCGGGCCCGACGTCGATCAACCAGTCGGCGCGTTCCATAATCGCTTCGTCGTGTTCGACGACAAGAACGGTGTTTCCTCGGTCGCAAAGGGCGCGCAGCGCCTCGATCAACTTCTCGTTGTCGCGCGGATGCAACCCGGTCGACGGCTCGTCCAAAATATAACAAACGCCCGACAATCCGGCGCCGAGCCCGGTCGTCAAGCGAACGCGCTGCAATTCGCCGCCGCTCAACGTGTCCGCCGCTCGGTCAAGCGTTAAATAATCGAGTCCGAGACGATTCATCGCGTCCAAACGTTCGAGAATTTGTTCGACGATCGGCGACGCGATTTCTTGCTCGACCGGCTGAAACGTTAAACTTTTAAACCATTCGAACGCTTCGACGACCGTCGCCGCGGTCGCCTCGTGGATTTTCTTTCCGGCGACCGTCGTCGACCGCGCTTCCAAACGCACACGAGCGCCGCCGCAGTCCGGACAAACGACTTCGCCGCGAAACGTCGCCAAATAATCGCGCTCCCGCTTGCTTTTCGCCGTCGCGAAAACCGCGTCGAGCGTTGGAATCAAACCGACGAAAACTTCCGTCTCTTTAACGCTCGCGACGTCCGCGCTCGTCGACTTATCGTTCGTCGCGACCTCGGCTTTCTCTCGAACGTCCTCGCTCGAGGCGGCGTCGTTCGCCTCCGCCTCCGCTTCCGCGCCGCTCATCAACGATAAAAGCGCGCGGTCGTCTTCAAGAATCAAGGATTCTCGCTCGGGATTCAAAAGTCGGCTCGAAATCGCGCCCTTTTCTCGCTTTTCGCGATCGGTCGCGTTCTCCTTTTCCGTCGCGACGTTCGATTCGTCGCCGTCGTCGGAAGCGACGACGTTCAAAAAAGATTGCGATTCCTCGCGCTCTTCGCCGTAAAAGAAGAGTTTGCGCGTTTTTTCGTCCCAAGTTTCAACCGGCGCCGCGGCGGCCTCCGGCGCGATTCGCTCGAACTCCGCCGTCAACGCTTGCAATTTGCGCCGCGCCGCCGTCGCCAACCCCTTCCCGAGCGCAAGAGCGCCGTCGGCCAACGAAAGCCCCGGATTCGCCAGCAACGCGTCCGGGTTAAAGGCCTCGACTTTCCCGACGCCTTGACAGGTCGGGCAAGCGCCGTAAGGACTGTTAAAGCTAAAAGTTCGCGGCTCCAGCTCCATATACCCGACGCCGCACTTCGGGCAAGAATAAAGGGAACTAAAGAGAACGTCTTTCCAAACGCTGCGCGTCTTTCCTTCGGCGGTCGTAACGCGCTCCTTCTCGTAAAGGCAACAAACGAGGCCTTCGCTCAGCTGCAACGCCAACTTCAACGATTCGAGCAAACGCGTTTCGATTCCTTCGCGCAAAATCAAACGGTCGACGATCGCTTCGATCGTATGCGCTTTTTTCGGGTCGAGTTCCGGCGCCGACGCGATTTCGATCAACGCTCCGTCGACGCGCGCTCGGGTAAACCCGGTCTTAACGAGCCGCCGAAAGACGTCTTTATGCGCTCCCTTTTTCCCGCGAACGACCGGCGCCAAGAGCATAAACCGCGTGTTCGGCGCAAGGCGCAAAATTTCCTCCGCCATCCTCTCGACCGTTTGCCGACGAATCGGACGCCCGCAACGATAACAATGGGCGACGCCGACGCGAGCGTATAAAAGACGCAAAAAGTCGTAAATTTCGGTAACCGTCGCGACCGTGCTGCGCGGATTCGGCCCGCTCGAACGCTGGTCGAGCGCGATCGTCGGCTGCAGCCCGACGACCGAATCGACGTCCGGACGTTCGAGTTGATGCAAGAATTGGCGCGAATAAATCGAAAGACTTTCGATGTACTGTCGCTGCCCCTCGGCGAAAATTGTGTCGAAGGCCAGCGAACTTTTCCCGCTCCCGCTCGGCCCGGTCAACGCGGTTAGGCGGTTCCAAGGAATATCGACGTCGACGTTTTTCAGGTTGTGCGCCCGCGCGCCGACGACGCGAAGGGGCGGATGCGCCGGGTCGAAAACGTCGGCGTCCTTAACAATTTTGTCGGTTTCGCAAACTTTATCGACTTCAATACGCTCGACGTCGGGGCGCGCCGCGCCGGTTTCGGGACAAGCGTTTTCTTCTCGCGGGTAATCCATTTGCGCCTCTTTATTCTAACGCGTTCCGTCGAGCGCGCCGTAATGCTTCGTAACAACAAGGAAAAGATTCGGTTCTTCCGCTCGAACGTTCGCGAGTCGCCGTCGTTTTCGTTTGAGAAGGAAAATCGACGCGCTCGTTCGACCGTTCGCTTTAACAATTTAAAACGCGTGTCGCGCCGCCGCCTCTCGATAAACTCGGTCGAACGGAACGTCCGCTTTTCTCGCCGCTTCGTCGACGTCGTCGAACTCCGGCGACGCGGTCAAGGTTTCGCCGTCGAGCGTCGCGCCGATTTTAACGCGAATCGAGCCGAAGGACGTTTGAACCGTCTCCCAACGCCGCGCCAACGAACGGCGTCGAACCGTCGTTTCGCGAACGCCGAACGTTCCGGACGTCCGGAAAATCGCGTCGACGACCGCTTCGCGTCTTTCGGCGGCGACAAGCGCGCTCAATTTGCAAGCGGGACGGCCTTTCTTCATCAAAATCGGCGTCGTCCAAACGTCGAGAGCGCCCGCGTCGAAAAGCGCTGTCGCGACGGTCGCCAAACGTTCGCCGGTCGCGTCGTCGACGTTCGTCGCCAACTCGTATAGCGTTTCGACGTTGTAACGAGCCTCCCAAACGCTCGACTTTTCCGATTCCGGCGACTTTACGGGCGTTTTTGCGATTTCCTCGACGGCGTTATCCGTTTCGTAAATCGACGCGCGCAACAAATTCGGTCGGTTTTGCATCTTCCGCGTTCCGAAGGAGTTGGCGGTCGCGACGATTCGGGCGCCGGTCGGAATCGCTTTCTTTTCCCAAACGGCGAAGAGCGCGGCGGCGGTCGGCGTCAACATTTCGCAACGCTCGTTGTCGGAAGAGGTCGGAAGTCCGTAATTGCGCAACAAAATCGACGTCGCGGGCGCCGGCAAGGGGTAAACGCCGTGCGCGCAACGAAACGTGCCTTCGCCGACCGGAAGGGGCGACAACGAAATCCCGTCGACGCCGAGCGCGTTCAACGCCAAAACGCAACCGACCGTGTCGACCAACGAATC
>JAFSFF010000561.1 GCA_017435375.1 Thermoguttaceae bacterium | reverse complement strand
CTTCACCCAATATTACGCGAAGGAAATGGCGCCCGATCTTTTGAAACGATTTTGGGTTTTCGAAAACTTAATCGACGCCGCCGAGTTGCCGGAAATCAAACTAAAGACCAACGATTGGGAAGAAGAAATCGGCGCGCGCCTCAAAGCGGAGGGCAAAAGCGACGCCAAGCGCCCGCTCAACCTCGACCCCGGCTATCTCGACCTCGGCAAACTGATTTTAGCGTCGACGAAAGATCACGCGCACCGCATCTACCTCGACAAGGGCATTTTGGCGGAGACGACGCTAATGTACACGCAAAAACGTTGGGTTTCGCTCCCTTGGACGTACAACGACTACAAGGACGCAAAAAGCATCGCGTTTTTCAACAAATGCCGCGATTATCTTTACCGACGTTACGAAGAGACGGGCAACCTCGGCCCGCGTCGCCCCGCTCCCAAATAATCGCGTCCAACCGCCTCCAACCGACCGCGACGGCGCGCCGTTCGTCGCCGGTCGACTAAGCGCGAACGCGACGCTCGCCGTTTCGCCGCGTCGCGCTTGTTTCAAACGCTTGTTTCGACCGTTGGTTTCAAACGCTTGTTTCGAACGTTATTCGAAATCGGGCGTCGCTTTTTTTAGGAGTTCGGCGAGCGTTTGAATCGCGTCGTCGCGCGTTTTTCGCTCTTTCGCCAACGCGGAAACGCCGGGCAACTTCCGCCAATCGCTCGCTTTAAAGAGCGCGTCGTCTTTTTTATTCATCTTCGAATACTCGTCGCCGTCGGCAAGAGCGGCGAGTTCCGCCGTCAATCCCGGAACGTCGACGCGTTTCGGTCGAGCGGAAACGAGCGTTTGCGCCGAATCTTCGATCGCTTTGCCGCGCGTTTGAAACTTTTGAATCAAGTCGACCGCTCGCGACGTTAACACGACCGCGACGTCCTTGTCGGGCCGGACGGTCAGCTTTTTGCCCTTCGCGTCGTACCTTCGATTATAAACCGCGTCGCGGCCGCATCCTAAAACGCCGCCGAGAAAAGCTCCGAGCGCGGCGCCGCCGCCGAGCGAAAGCCCCGCCGTTCCGACGTCGACGACCGCGCCGACCGCCGCGCCGACCGCCGCGCCGAAGCCGCCGCCGACCTTAAAATGCCGTTGCGCCTCCGCGCCGAACACTTGATCGGTTTCGTCCGCGACGTCGTCGACGACGAGCGCCTCGCGGTCGAGAACGCCGAGTCGGAACCCCCAAGTTTCCAAAAGTTCGAGATGCGCTTGATGCTCGCGCCGCATCACGTTCTGTTTTAGCGCGTCTTCCAACCGTTCGAGCCGAGCGCGCCAATCCTCGCGAGCGACGTCCGTTTCGATTTCTCGATACGCCGCGACGTCGAGAAGCAATTCGGCGACGATTTTACGCGAATTGTCGAGACGGCGCAACTCGCGCGTTCGTCGGTCTTCCATTTCGAGTTGCAAAACGCGGCGGCGCAACGGGTCGCGAACGAGCGCCGCGATCTTTTCAAAGAGCGCGATTTCGTCCCGAAACGACCGGCGATGCGCGTCGTATGTTTGAATCAAATAAAAGCCGTTTTTCTGCAGAATCGCGTCCCAATCGGCGCGATAATCGTTAAACGTCGCGTCGGCGGCGACGTTCCGCGCGTCGGAACCGTCCGCGCCGTCGCTCTTCTCGCTCTCCCCGTTTTCGTCCGCGTCGCCAAGATTATTGTACGCGACGACGACCGGTTTCCCGACGTTCTTCAAAATGCTCAACGTATGTTTGATCAACGACTGATTCGGGTCTTCGACGACGTTCGCGACGAAAATAACGACGTCGCAACGCGCGACTTCGTTCCAAGCGCGGAGGTCGTGTCGGTAATCGTCGTCGTTTTTCGGGATAACGCGCAACACGTCGTCGAGCCCGAACGCTCCGCCGCGCGCCTCGACTTCGGCGTCTTCGGCGAGCGTTTCCAAAATTTCGCCGGACGTTTGAAAGCCGGGCGTGTCGACGAGCTGCAAAATTTCGGCGAGTCCGCGAAAAAAGACTTTTTGAATTTCGGCGCGAACGGTCGTTCCGTTGAACGCGTTGACGAGTCCGAAGTTCGGGTCGCCGGTCAACGTTCGCAACAACGACGTTTTTCCTTCGTTAGTCGGGCCGATGGTCGCGACGACGATCGGTTTGAGCGCGCGGAGTTCTTCGCTGGTAACGTTCATCTCGGTTCCCCTTAATTTTCTCGCAATTTCCGAATTTCGTTTCGCGTTTCCGCCAACGCGTTCGCCGCCGCGTCGGGCGAATCGAACGTCGCCTCCTCGACCGGACGCAACGCGACCGGAAGCGCCGCGACGATTTTATCTTCCGGCCAACCTTGCAGTTCGAGCGTCGCCGCCCAAGTCGCCGCGACGCAAACGACCGCCGTCGCCGACTCGACCGCGTTCCGACCGGGCTCGTCGACCGTTTCCGACGCCGACGACGCGATTTTCGCCTCTTCCGGCGCGTTTCCGTTTTCTTTCGCTCCGTCTCGCCAACGTTCGGTCAGCTTCCGTTTGCAAGCGGACAACGATTTCGGAACGACCGCGCCCAACGCCGCGCCGGTCGCCCCGGACGCGAGCGTCGACGGCAAGAGCGTCCCCAACGAACCGAGCGTCGACGCGATCGCCGCCGTCGACGCGGCCCCGGCGAAGAGCGGCGCGAACGTCGCGACGACCGGAACCGAAACGCCGAGCGCGCCGAACGCCAACGCGCAGCGCGGACTCAAATTTTTGCAAAACGCCGCCGCTTTCGCGCTCAACCCGACCGCGTCGGTCCACTTGCGTTCAAGCGTTTCGCGGTCGAGTCCGTTGGCTCGGCAAGTTTCGACGAAATCGCCGCCGAACGCGCGTCCGCTTTCGACGCTCCGCTCGACGACCGCCGCCGCTCGCGCCAAGAGGTTTTCGCGCCAAGCGTTCCATCCCCCGCCTTCGCCCTCTTCGCTCCGGTCGACCGCGCCGACGCCGGACGCGGACGCCGACTCGACTTCCTCGCGATAAATCGCGAAAATATCGGCGCAACGGAGCGCGACGCGCCGCCGGTCGCGCTCTTCTCGGTCGTCGTTCGCCGTTTCGTTTTCTCCGTTTCGCCCATTTTCGCTCGTTTCGCAAGATTCGGCGAAAATCGCGCGGCATTCGGCGACGATTCGTTCGGCGGCGGCGTTCCATTTCGCGAAAGAGCGGCGCCCGTTCCCGCTTTCTTCCGCGTTCGAATCGCCGCGCAAACGCCGACGCAACGCTTCGCGCGCCACCGGCAAGTCGAGATCGGCGTCGAAAAAGATCGGTTCGAACGGAACGCCGGTCGTTTTCGACAATTCGGCGAGCGCGTCCGTCCAGTCTTGAATCCGCTCGGCGACGCCGCGTTCGGCCGTTTTGCCGAATTTTCGCCGCAACTTTTCGCCGCCGGAAAGAACGACGACGATTCGCGCTTTCGGACAAGACGCAGCCAAAACGTCGCGGAAGAAAATGACGCATTGACGCGCCGGCGGCAAGCTGACGTCGGTCGCGACGGCGCAAAGCTCGACGTCGGCGCCGCGCTCCTTCGCCCAATTTTTGAACGCTTTTTTCAGCGCGAAATCGGTCGCGACGTCGCCGAAAAGCTCCGGCATCCGCGCCGTCCCGAACAGCTCGCGCCATCGCTCGCCGGGAAGCGTCGCGTCGAATCCGAGCGCGACCGCGACCGACTCTTCAACCGCGACCGGCTCGGCAACCGCGACCGGTTCGGCAACCGCGACCGGTTTTTCAACCGCGACCGGTTCTTCGACCGCGACCGGCTCTTCGACCGCGACCGACTCTTCGACCGCGACCGGTTCTTCAACCGCGACC
>JAFSFF010000560.1 GCA_017435375.1 Thermoguttaceae bacterium | reverse complement strand
GATCAATCCTGCTAACATTCGCAACATTGTCTTGTGCGGTCACGGCGGTTCCGGCAAAACCACGATGACCGACTCCTTCCTGAACGTTTCCGGCAAAGTGAAGCAACCGACGGCCAGCGTCGACGCCGGCACGAGCATTTGCGACTTCGACGACGAAGAAAAAGCGCACAAGTACACGATCGAAACGTCCTGCGTCAACTTCGATTACGCCGGCAAACGTTTCCACGTCTTCGACTCCCCCGGCTACCCGGACTTCATCGGCGGCGCGATCGGCGCGATGGGCGCCGCGGACGTCGCCGCGATCGTCGTCAACGCCCAAGCGGGTCTCGAAGTCAACACCCGCCGCGTCTTCAAAGAAGCGAAAGCGGCCGGTTTGGGTCGCGTCGTCATCATTTCGAAGATGGACGCCGACAACATTAAGTTCGAAGAACTCGTCGACAACATTCGCGACGTTTTCGGCCCGGAAGCCGTTCTCTTTAACGTCCCGGTCGGTTGCGGCGCGAACTTCAGCGGCGTCGTCAGCGCCCTGAAACCGACGGAAGCCGCCGGCGCCCTCGTCGACCCGAACGAACTGCACGAACAACTTATCGAAACGATCGTTTCCGTCGACGACGCCGCGATGGAACGCTACTTCGAAGGCGAACTCCCGAACGACGAAGAACTTGCGAAACTGATCGCCAAAGGTATTAAAGAAGAAACGTTGATTCCGATCTTCTGCGTTTCGACGAAAACCGGCGTCGGGATGACCGAACTTCTCGACGCGCTCGCCGCTTACGCTCTTCCGGCCGACGCGATTACCCGTATCGCGAAGAACGCCGACGGCGAAGACGTCGAAATTACCGCCGACCCGGAAGGTTCCCTCGTCGCGCAAGTCTTCAAGACCCGCGTCGACCCCTTCGTCCAAAAGATCAACTATATCCGCGTCCATCGCGGCGTGTTGAAAACCGGCGCGAACGTTCCGCTCGTCGGTTCCCGCAAAGGTTTTAAAGTCGCGCAACTCTTCGAAGTCCTCGCGAACGAACTGCAACCGGTCGACGAAGCGGGCCCGGGTATGATCGTCGCCGTTACGAAGACGGACGAACTCCGCACCGGCGCGACCCTCGGCGACGTCGAAATGCCGGCGTTCGGCTTCCCGACCCCGATGGTCGGTTTGGCCGCGTTTCCGAAGAGCCGCGGCGACGAAGCGAAGGTCTCCGGCGCGCTCGGCAAACTCGCCGAAGAAGACTCGACGTTCCGCGTCGAACGCAACGAGCAAACGAAACAGCTCGTCATCACCGGGATGAGCGAACTTCACCTGCAAATTTTGCAAGAACGCCTGAAGCGTCGCGACAAAGTCGAACTCGACACGAAAGAACCGAAGATTCCGTACCGCGAAACGATCCAACAAAAAGCGGAAGGGATGTACCGCCACAAGAAACAATCCGGCGGCGCGGGCCAATTCGGCGAAGTTCACGTTCGCATGTATCCGTTCCCGGGCGGCACCGATCCGGAAGAATTCGCGACGAACAAAGACCGCTTCCCGTCGATGAAAGAATGGAAGTACTTCCCGGAAAACAACTTCCTTTGGATCGACTCCGTCGTCGGCGGCACGATTCCGGCGAACTTTATGCCGGCGATCGACAAGGGCTTTAAGGAACGTATGGAACGCGGCGTCATCGCCGGTTTCCACGTCCAAGACCTTTGCGCGGAAGTTCACTTCGGGAAACACCACCCGGTCGATAGTAACGAACAAGCGTTCAAGACGGCGGCGTCGAACGCGTTCAAAGTTACCTTTATGGAAGCGCGCCCGGCTCTTCTCGAGCCGATCGTCAACCTCGACGTTACGGTTCCGGTCGACAAGGTCGGGGACGTCAACTCCGACGTCGTCGCGGCGCGTCGCGGTCGTCCGTTGGGCGTCGAAGACGCTGGCGGCGGGTTCCAAACGGTTAAAGCGGAAGTTCCGCTCGCCGAAGTTACGACCTACAACCGCGCGTTGGCCAGTATGACCGGCGGTCAAGGAAGTTACACGATCGAGTTCAACCGTTACGACGTCGTTCCGGGGAACATTCAACAAGAAATCATCGCGAAAGCGGAACTCAAGGAAGAAGAAGAGTAATCTTAACTTACTTCCGAACCGTCGCTTAACGTCGGAGAAAACGGAGCGCTTTAACGTTCGCGTTCGTTTTTCTCCGACGAGCGCGTAAAAACGAAAAACGCCGCCGAGCCGCAAGGTTTCGACGGCGTTTTCGTATACCTCCTAGAAACGCCGCGCCGAAAACTCGCCGTCAAGACGAGAAGACGCGCTGCTTAAAAAAACTTTCACGGCGTTAAACCTTCGTTTACGCGCGCCGGTTTCGTCCGCCCGACGAATCCGCGTCAAGTTTAACGATTTTAACGCCGCGTCCTAAAAATTCCCGCTCCGTCGCGCTTCGCCGACGTTTCGAGCGTTTAACGAAAGGATTGAATATGAGCGAAATTCTCGAACTGCAAGAAGCGGATTTCGACGCTAAAGTGTTGCAAGAAACGCGTCCGGTCTTGGTCGACTTTTGGTCGCCGACGTGCGGGCCGTGCCGCGCGCTCGCGCCGGTCGTCGCCGCGCTGGCGCAAGCGAACGGCGATTCGGCGGTAATCGCGAAAGCGAACGCGTTGTGGCATCTGAGCCAGGGATCACCTACGAACTTGAAGTGGACACAGCAAAGATCACGCTGACGCTACCAAGCGAATACGAAATGCTGCCGCTG
>JAFSFF010000559.1 GCA_017435375.1 Thermoguttaceae bacterium | reverse complement strand
TAATATTTAAGTATAATAAGTAAAATAGAAAGAAACCCTTTTCCATTTAGATTTTTAAACAAAAAGTCTAACCCCCTCGTTTTTATACATCCGCCTTAAACGCGCTTGAATAGCGGTTGCGCTCCGCTTAAACTTCCGCCGGAACGCCGTTCGTGGTTTAATACGTCCGTTCGATTTACTCTTAGACAAAAGGAGAAGAAACGATGGGCGATAATATTTTGCGGTTGGAAAGCGTCGAGTTCGAGAACTGGGGCGCGAGTCGGATTAGCGGCAAATTCGACGTCGACCAGCGAACTTTCATTTACGGCGGCGACCGGGACGCGCTTCGCGAAATCCTCCGCGCGATTCGTCGCGGACTCGGGCTCGTCGAAGAAGCGCTTGAACGGCGTCTATCCGCGGTTGGAAAGCGTCGAGTTCGAGGGTTGGAGCGCGAGTCGGATTAGCGGCAAGTTCGACGTCGGCCCGCGAACGCTCCTTTACGGCGACGACTCCGACGCGCTTTGCGAAATTGTCGACGCGATTCGTCGCGGGCTCGGAATCGTCGAAGAAGCGTTGAACGGCGTCTATCCGCGGTTGGAAAGCGTCGAGTTCGAGAACTGGGGCGCGAGTCGGATTGGCGGCAAGTTCGCCGTCGCCCCGCGAACGCTCCTTTACGGCGGCAACCCGGGCGCTCTTCGCGAAATTGTCGACGCGATTTATCGCGGGCTCGGACTCGTCGAGGAAGCGATGGCCGGCGTCTATCCGCGGTTGGAAAGCGTCGAGTTCGAGGACTGGGGCGCGAGTCGGATTGGCGGCAAGTTCGACGTCGACCCGCGAACGCTCCTTTACGTCGGCGACCGGGACGCGCTTTACGAAAAAACTGTCGATCCGATTCGTCGCGGGCTCGGAATCGTCGAAGAAGCGTTAGAGCGCCGAAGACGGATTTAAGCGGCGATTGGGCGCGACGCTTCGTTTCGCTTGCGGTTGTTCGCTTCGTCTTGAAGCCGTTCCCGGCGAGTTCGAAGAGCGTATAAAGCGCGACGGCTACGAAGGCCGTGAGTTTCGAAAGCCGCCGCGTTTCGCTCGACGGCGGCGCGGGTCGAGCTTTTTCCGCAAAGGCGCGCGAAGATTTGAGCGATTGTCGACGGGGCGCCCGTCCGCTCGATTGGAGCGCAACAGGCGCGAACGCAGCAAAATTAGGCGAAACGGGGACGCAAGTTTGTCGGCGACGAGTCGGGCGATTTTGCGGAATCCGCCGAACTTGCGTTCTTCGAGTCGATAAGGAGCGCGTATCGTTCTCGCAACCGTCGAGAGCGCGTTCCCCAACGCCGCGACGTCGGCGTCGCGAGCGCGGCGGACGCGGTCGCCTTTGACGCTTGGCAAGACAACGCGCCGGACGCCCGGTTGCGTCGACGTAAGACGCGGTGAAAAGTCGCGCCAACTTCGGGAAACGAAAATTGGGATTTATCGGCGATTTAACCTCTCGGCTCTCGTCGTTGCGTTTGGGCCGCCCCCAAGAGATTAAACGGGGCGTTTGGCGCGTCGCTCCAAGAAGATTTAAACGGCGTTGGACGCGTCGCTCCAAGATGATTTAACGACGTTAGGCGCGTTGCTCCAAGAAGATTTAAACGGCGTTGGACGCGTCGCTCCAAGATGATTTAACGGCGTTGGGCGCGTCGCTCCAAGATGATTTAACGGCGTTTGGCGCGTCGCTCCAAGATGATTTAACGGCGTTGGACGCGTTGCTCCAAGATGATTAAACGATGTTTGGCGCGTCGTTCGAAAAGAACGCAAAACGTCGTCGGAGCCGTTTGCAACGACGTTTCGACCAATAGTCCGGTTCGATTGTCGATCGCGACGAAAGGCAAACGCGCGTCGAGCGTCGACGTTTTCGCAACGCATCGGCAATGTTCGCCAAAGCGCTCGGACGCCGCGTCGGAACGTTGAAACAAAGTTGGGCGGCGGCGTTGAACGCGTTTGCGACTTGAGTATCGCCGCCAATTTTTCGATCTCCGCAAGGCGCTTTTTTCTCTCCTCGCCGTCAAGTCGCGCAACCGAAAACGCAACCGCGACGCTCGCGCCCTAAAATGCAACCTTTCTCGCAACCGCGACTTCGTAACGCGTTGATTTATAAAACCGATTCAACGCCCGTTGGTCGCTTGCGGGTTCGCTCAACCGGGCGTTTCGGGCGACGGTTCCCCTGTCGCGTTATTTTCCGGCGCTTAATTCCGAATAACGTTTCATCAACTCCGCGACGACGAACGGTTCCGGCGCGCCTTTCGGGAAACCGAACGCTCGTTCGACGGCGGCGTCGTTGCAACGGTGCGCGTCGCGAAGTTCTTGCGGCATAACGAGTTCGTCGTACAAATCCGCGAGCGACGATTCCGGATAAAGCGCCCGAGCGTCCAAAATTTCACGCGCCGTCCGTTCGATTTCCGCCCGTTGCGCGTCGGTCGGCGTCGGCCAAGGAAAGTTGTTGTAAACGACCGTCGCCGAATAGCGGTAATCGCTCTTGAGTCGTCCGCAAACGGCCCGCGTCCACGCCATATGAACGCTCGACGTCATCACGCCAAAGTGATATAGCGTCGCGTCGGGGATAATTAACACGGCGTCGCTTGCAATAGTCTCCGACGACAAAAAACCGAAAGGAATGTAACGACGGTTTTCCGACGAATGCCGCGGAACGATAAGGTAAGCGTCCGGATTGTTGACGTCCCGAAATTCCGTCGGTCGACTCGCCAACTTTCTCGCCCCGGCGTCGACGCTCGCTTCTCGTATTGCGCGGCAACGGGCGACGCGTTCCATCGCCAACGGCATTTTCCGAAGTTCGGACGGCGCGATCCCGACCAACCATAAACAGTAGCGTTTTTTCCCGTTAATAAACTCCGCGGCGCCCAACAAGTTTTTAATATATTTTTTCGCCGACGGTTCGAGACGGATAAACTCGTCGTAATCCGCCGCTTCGATTATTAAAGCGCCGCCGTCGACCGGTTTGTTTCCGTATACCATCGGCGGGACGTCGCAGAGGCTTTTGTTCCGGCTTTCGACCAACACGTTCGGGCCGTCGAGGAGGTACGCGTTGATGTTTTGAACGATTTCCACGCGGTCGCCGTCGAAAATTCGCTTTGGCGCGGGGTTCGATTTCGGCGTCTCCATCTTACCCCCCCCCCAGTTTAACACTTCGGGCGATAAAGAGGCTTTAAAGCCGACGATAACGCAATGCACATGCGCCTTGTCGCTCGACTCGCTGTCCCAACGGAACGTCCGGCGCGCGAACTCGATCTCGACGTTAAAACGGTCGCGCAACGGTTTCCAAACGGCGGCGACTTGCTCCCCTTGCGTTATCGAGTTCGTCGAAACGAACGCCGTTCGCGTCGCGACGCCCCGCTCCCGTTCGGCGCGCATCAGCTCCGCGGCCTTAAAATACCAACCGGCGACGTAATCGATTTTTCCCGCCGTCTTGTACGGCTTGCCGCGCTCGTCGACGTAAACGCTTAATATATCGGCCTTTTGAGGCTCCGACTGGTTCGAGTAACCGACGAACGGAGGGTTCCCGATAATAAACGAAAAACCGTCCGACGGCGCCAACTCCCGCCAGTCGAGCCGAAGCGCGTTCCCCTCGACGACGTTCGCGTATCGCTTCAACGGAAGAAAATCGAGCTCGACTTGCAGGACGTCCTCCGTTTCCCGCAACATCTGCGATTCCGCGATCCAAAGCGCCGTCTGCGCGACCGCGACCGCGAAACCGTTGATTTCGATCCCGTAAAATTGACCGATAGAAACTTGAACGACGTCGGCGACGTTCAGGAGCGACTTTTGGTCGTTCGAAATCGCTCTTAACGCTTCGTTTTCCAAACGTCGCAACGAAATATACGTTTCCGTCAAAAAATTACCGGAGCCGCACGCCGGGTCGAAGAAGGTGAAACTCGCCAATTTCCGTCGAAACTCCGCGAGACGAGCGTTGCGCGCCTTCTTGTCGCTCGCCGACTTCGCCGGAGCCGACAAAATCTCCGAAAGCTCGTCGTTCAACGCCTCCAAAAAGAGCGGCTCGACGACTTTGCGAATGTTTTCGACCGACGTGTAATGCATTCCGCCGGCGCGCCGCGTCTCCGGATTCAACGCGCTTTCGAAAACCGAGCCGAAAATCGTCGGGCTGATTCCGCTCCAATCGAAATTTTCGCTCGCGTCGCGCAAGAGAACGTCGAGAATTTTCTTGTTGAGGCGCGGGATTTCGACGTCGGCGTCGGCGAAAAGACCGCCGTTGACGTAAGGAAACGCGGCGAGGCGGTCGTCTAAATAGGGGTCGCGCTCCTCTTTCGGTCGATTCAGAACTTGGAAAAGGTCAAGCAGCGCCCGACGCGCGTCCTTGACGGCGAACGATTTCAGGTAGTCGTGAAACTGCCCGCGCTCGAAGACGCCCGCGTCCTCGGCGTAAAGGCAAAAAACGAGCCGAACGCAAAGAACGTTCAACGAACGCGACGTTTGCGGACTCGTCGGGTCGTTGTACTCCTTCAAAAACTCGTCGTAAAGCGTTCGAACAAGGTCGCCCGCTTGGAGCGAAATTTCCGTCTCTTGACCGACGCGCTCGGCCGTTTTGTCGACAAGAAATTGCAGTCGGTAATATACTCGTTGGGAAGGTCTTCGAGCGCGACGCTTTCCGGTTCGCCTGTCGGCGTCTCCATATCGTAAACAAGAAATTCGCGGAAGTTGCTAACGACGATCCAACGGGGCCGCTTCGAATATGGAAGCTCCGCGGAGTAACGTTTCGCCTGCTGAAACGGCGTTAAGAAGGAACCGTCCGACTGTTTGATCGGTTTGCGCAAATCCTTGCCGCGCGACTTTTGCTCGACGAGAACTTTCGTCGCGTCGATAAAACCGTCGATGAAACTCGTTTTCGCGAGTTTCACCCGACCCTCGAACGAAATCGCCGCCTCCGGGTTCTCGACGCCGAACACGTCGCGAAGGAGCGCGAGCCAAAACGGCTGACTCTCGCCCTTCTCGTAACCCTTGTCTTTCCAGAAGTTCGCAAATTTTTTCGCCGCCGCTCGTTTTTGCGCGTCGTTCATTTTTCGCTCCGTTATTCTTTAAGAAACGGTCGCCGACGAACGCTATTTTAAGCGCGACGAGACCGAACGCGACCGCTCCCCGACGCCGAGCGGTTTTGCGTCGGCGCCGAGGTTGCGTAAAAGTCGAGAAAACGCGCCGCGTCGATTAAAAGCGCGACGCGACGTTTTCAGCGGTTCGACCGTCGACGGTTCAGCCGTTAATACGGCCTTCCAGTTCGGCGACCAAGTCGTCCTTCTTGACGCGGGTTTGCTCGAGCGTGTCGCGGTTGCGGAGCGTTACCGTCCCGTCTTGGAGCGTTTGACCGTCGACCGTAATGCAGAACGGCGTCCCGATTTCGTCTTGACGGCGATAACGACGCCCGACCGCGCCCTTTTCGTCGTATTGAACCGACATCTTCTTTTTCAGTTCGCCGTAAATTTCCGACGCGACTTCCGGCATCCCGTCCTTCTTGACGAGCGGGAAAACCGCCGCTTTGACCGGGGCCAAACGCGGGTGCAACTTCAAGTAAACGCGTTCTTCTTCCTTGCCGGCTTCCGACGTCGGCGCTTTGTCGACGTTGTACGCTTCGCAGAGGAACGCGAGCGTCGCGCGGTCGGCGCCGGAACTCGGCTCGATGACGTGCGGAATAAAGCGTTCTTTGCGGAGGTCGTCGTAATACGACAGGTCTTTCCCGCTCCCGCGCCATTTCGGAGCGCCGTTCGCGTCGCGTTCGAGAACGAGGTCGTTCCCTTCGCGGACGAGCTTCCCTTCCGAGTGCGAACGAAGGTCGAAATCGCCGCGGTGCGCGACGCCTTCCAATTCGCCGAACTCGCCTTCCGGCAAGAACGGGAACGCGTATTCAATGTCCGCCGTCCCGACGGAGTAGTGCGCGAGTTCCGCTTTGTCGTGTTCGCGCATGCGGAGGCGTTCGCCCGCGAGGCCCATATCGACGTACCATTGGAAGCGACGGTCGCGCCAGAAGCGGTACCATTGCTCCGATTCGTCCGGACGGCAGAAGAATTCGATTTCCATTTGTTCGAATTCGCGGCTGCGGAACGTGAAGTTGCGCGGCGTAATTTCGTTGCGGAAGCTCTTCCCGATTTGCGCGACGCCGAACGGAACGCGAACGCGGGCGCTGTCGACGACGTTCTTGAAGTTGACGAAGATGCCCTGCGCCGTTTCCGGACGGAGGAACGACGCGTCGTCCGCGCTCCCGAGGGCGCCGACGATCGTTTTGAACATCAGGTTGAATTCGCGCGGCTCGGTCAGCGTCCCGACGTGTTTCGCGTCCGGCCCGACGACGTTCGAGAAGTCGTGCGTTTCGAAGTCGGAAATCGCGGTAACGTCGCCGTCCCAAACGAGCGTTTCGAGGTCTTTTTTGCGCAGGCCGAAATATTTCAACGCCGCTTGGTCGAGCGCGTCTTGGACGTTTTCCGTTTCGAGCGTCGTCACGAAGACCTTGACTTGCTCCGCCGGAGCGCCGTTTTCGCCGTGTTTGAGCCCGGAAACCCAACGGCCCTTGACGTGGTCGAAACGATAGCGGCGCTTCGATTCGCGGCAGTCGATCATGAAGTCGTGGAAGAGGTCGTAGTGGCCCGAGCATTTCCAAACTTGCGGGTGCATAATGATCGTGCAGTCGAGGCCGGCCATCTCGAACTTGCCCGGCGCGCCCGGCAGGACTTTCATTTCGTTGTGCCCGACGACCATATCTTGCCACCAAGCGTCCTTCACGTTCTTTTTGAGGAGGACGCCCAACGGCCCGTAGTCCCAAAAACCGTTCAAGCCGCCGTAAATTTCGCTCGATTGAAACAGGAAGCCGCGACGTTTGCAAAGCGCGACCAAGTCTTCCATCCGCATCGTTCAATTTCCTTCCGTTTATCTCGCCGTCGACGAGAGCGACTCAAATTTTGACGGTTAAAGCGACTTTAACGGCTTCTTTCCGTTTTTCGCCCTTTTTCGCCCCGTTTTTTCGTCGCGCCTCGACGGCTCTGTTCGACGAACGCCGCGAACGCTCGCGATTCGTTCGTTTTTGTCCTTGTATATTATACGCTTATTTTCCGGCTTTAAAAGCGGCGTCGAGGCGAATTTCTCCGACGCGGTACTCCGGAACGACGTCGAGCGAGTCGACCCGAGCGGCGTCGGCGACGTCTTTCGACAGCCGAATCCGCTTCAAGTTCTGTCCGCCGCGACTCGCCGAAAGCGATTCGACCAACGGCGTCGACCGCGTTTGCCGCCAATGTTCCCGAGCGACCTCCGCTTGAACGTTCAGCGCGAACCCGGTTTCGGCGAGCGTCAACCGGTCGGCCAAGAGCCCGGCGAGGAGCAAGTCTTCCTCCGTGTATTGACCGTCCGTTCCGGCGCAAACGAGCGAAATTTGCGAAAAACCGTCGCGCAAGAGCCGCTCGACGACCGCCGCCGCGTTGACGAACGCCGCCGTCAAAACGACGCCGCGACAACGCAAAATCGCCTTCGTCCCGTTCGTCGTCGTGAAGAGGAGCGTTTTCCCGCGAACCGTCGCTTCGTCGTAAAGGTCGGGCGAGTTGCCAAGGTCGAACCCTTCGATCGGGAGCCCTTTGCGTTCGCCGCCGAGCAAAATTCGGCCCGCGGCGTCCGGGCGGCTTTCGAGAATCGCCTTCTTCGCCGCGAACGTCTCGTCGACCGTTCGGAACGGAACGACTTTCTCCGCTCCCGCCGCGAGCGCCGTCGCGACAACCGTCGTCGCGCGCAACACGTCGATCGCGACCGACGCGCCGTCCGGCGGCAACTCCGGCGCAAGTTCCGGAAGAGCGTAAACGTCGAGGCGTTTTTTCGTCATATCGAAAACTCCTAAATTTCGCAAAATCGTCCGAAAACGCCGCCCGCCAACTGGTCGACGTCGGAAAATTCGTTATAATGGTCGCGTCGCAATCGTTTTTTCGACCGACGCGACCGCTTCTCTTTAGTATAACGTCAAATTCAAGATTGGAAAGGCCCGCCGATGACCGCGAAGAAACCGACCGTCGACAAAACGCCCGAACGCGTCCGCGGAATGTTCGGGGAAATCGCGCCGAAATACGACTTTTTGAACAATCTGCTCTCCGTCGGGCTCGCGCCGCGTTGGCGACGGCGGCTCGTTCGCGAAGTTTTCAAGCGTCTCGACGCGGAATTTAGCGAAACCGGCGAAGATAGGCAAGCGCGAACCGTCGAAACGCTCGACGTCGCGACCGGCACCGGCGACGTCGTAATCGAAGAGCGTCGCCAATTCGAGCGCAAACCGTTCGCGGCGTCGCTCCGAACCGTCGGCGTCGACTTCGTTCCGGAAATGCTCGAACTCGCGCGAAAAAAAGCGCCCGGCGTCGAATTTCTCGAAGGAGACGGCTTAAATTTGCCCTTCGAAGCGAACCGCTTCGACGCGGCGACCGTCTCGTTCGGGCTCCGCAACATGCTCGACCCGGAACGCGGCGTCGCCGAGCTGATTCGCGTTTGCCGTCCGGGCGGAATCGTCGCGATTTTGGAGTTCTCGCCGACGAAATTTCCGATTTTCGCGCCGATTTTCCGTTTCTATTTTCATCGGATTCTGCCGAAAATCGGGCAAACGATCGCGAAAAACCGCTCCGACGCGTACCGCTACCTGCCGGAAAG
>JAFSFF010000558.1 GCA_017435375.1 Thermoguttaceae bacterium | reverse complement strand
GCGCGGCGAAGAACTCGCGATTCCGACCGACGTCGAGCGGCGGCAAATCCGCTTCCCGGGAACGTCGCGCGCCGGACTTTACCGCCTCCGAACCGCGCCGAACGCCGACGGCGAAACGCTCGACAAAGCGTTCGCGGTTTCGATTCCGGACGCCGAATTCGACCTAACGCGCCCGACGCCGGACGATTGGGCCGCGCTTTGGGCCGGAATCCCGTATAAAACGCTCGACCTGACCGCCGCGTCGACCGCGTTGGAAACGATACGCTCCGACAAGACGCCGGAACCTTACGCGCTTCTCGTCGTCGCGTTGGCCGTCCTTTTCCTCGCCGAAACCGCCGTCGCGAACCGCTTTTACCGACGTTAAACGCGCCGCCGCCGACCGTTTCGACGCCGTCCAACCGCGCCCGCTCGGCGAGATTTCCCCCCTTATTTATTAATAAGCGCAAAAACGCCGCCGAAAAGCGCCGAAAAAAAAGCCGTCGTCGAGGCGCACCTCGGCGACGGCGGAAGCAAATTCGACAACTTTCGTTCCTTTCGTTAACGTTCGCGTTTGCTTAAATTACGTTCCTTTTCGTTTCGACGCGGCAACCGTCGCAACGCTCATTCGGCCCAGTCGGGTCGCGAGCCGAACCGCGCCGCGGCGGCGAAAAAGCGGCCCTGCGCGCTCCTCGCTTCGCGACGCGCCAACGACGGCGCTTCGTCGGCGCGAACTCCCGCCGTTTCCGCCGTTTCGAGCGCAAGTTCCGCGCCGTCCGCAAGCGTCTCCTTCTCGACCGTCCAGCGTTCGAGCGCCGCGCGCCCGTCCGCCAACGCCGCTTGGAAGTCCGCCGGACAATCGCTCGCGTCGATCGCCGAAACTTCGTCGAGACAACGCCGAAACGCCGTCGCCGTCGCGCGACGCCATTCGACGACGTCTCGTGCCGTCGCTTTTCCGGCGAGCGTTTTCAGCTTCAAGTCGCTCGTCGCCGACGCGACCGCCGCGTCGCAACGCTCCAACGCCGCGAACGCCGATCGCGACGCCGCCCGAACGCGCGCCCGTTCCAGTTCGAAATTCGTCCAAAAGATTCCGTTCCAAAGGAGCAGAACCGCCGCCGCGCCCGCGACGAACGCTCGCTCCAACTTTTTTTTCGTTCTCCTGCGCATCGTTTCGCCCTTTCGTCGTAAACCGTTCCAAAATCAAAAGATACAACGACCGAAAATCGACGTTTGAAACGCCGTCGCCGACGCGTTTTCGACCGAGCGTTCGAACGCCCCGTCGCTCCGCTTTCGACGCGAAACCGCAAAACGCGCCCTTCGAAAAAAGACGCGGCGCGCCGAGCTTTCGCCTCCGCTCGACGCTTAATCAAGAGCCGTCCAAGAATTTAACGCAAGAATCGCCGGTTCGAAAACCGAACGAAAACGGAAGCGGCTTCGTCGCGAAGTCCCTTCCTTCTCTTATTTTACCTTCTTTTTTCAACGAACGCAAGCAAAGAAATCGGAAAATTTTCCCATTTTTTCGCCAAATTTTTCGCCGACCGTCCGTTTTCGCCTTTTTCGTCGCCGTTTTTTGCAATTTTTCCTTTTCGTTTTAACGGCAAACGCCGAACCGCCGCCGTCGAGCGCGACAACTCGACGGCGGCGGTTCCGTCCTAAACGTCTTTAACGTTAGTTCTTAGCGGTTGTTATTTTCCCGCGTCGACGGTCGGAGCGTCGATTTCGACCTTGGCGCAGACGAGCGCGCGAACTCGACGGCGGCGATTCCAGCCTAAACGTTTTAACGTCAATCGTCAGCGGTCGTTATTTTCCCGCGTCGACGTTCGGCGCGTCGACCTCGACTTTGGCGCCGTCGAGGATTTGCGCGTCACGTTTGTTGTCGGCATAAACGCATTCTTGCGCGCCGCCGGTCGCGATACCTCGGAAATAAAGGGCGGTTTCGTTCCCGCGGAACTCGCACTTTTCCGCTTCGAGCCGCGCGGCTTTCGAACTCGCGCCGAATCGGTTTTTCGGCCCGAAAACGCTTTCGACCGCCCAGCCGAACGCGCCGTCCTCGACGTGCAACGCGGAGAGCGAAAAGCCGGTCGCTCGACATTCTCCGAAAACGGCGGCGCTCTTGAGCCCGACCGCTTTCACCCCGGTCGCGGACTTCGCGTCGTTTTTCCCGTCGAGAACGCAACCGAACAAGAGCGCGATTCCTCGTTTGACCTCGACGCAAGCGCCGCTTTTCGCCCCGCGTCCGACCGACCGCAACGTTACGCCGTCGAACGAAGCGACCGTTTCGCCGTCGACGGTAATCGGCGACGCCGCGTCGACCGTCAAAACGACGTCCTCCGGTTTCCCGCTCGCGCTTTGCACGTCGACGAACGTCTTCAGCGTCAACCCGGACGCGTCGTATTCCCCGGCGTCGAGGACGATTCGCGGAATCGGCCCGTCATAAGGCGCTTTCGCCGCTTCGTCCAACGCTTCGGCGAGCGTCGCGCAATCCCCCGGCACGGCGATCGTCAACGGCACGGCGATTTCGCGACTCGGCGACAATCGCTTCACCGCCGCCAAACGATTTTCAAGTCGTGTTTTCCCGTTTTCCCAAAACACCGCCGCGCGCCGCCGTTCCTTCGCGACGTCCGCCGCCGCTTGCTTCGCTTCGCTCTCCGCTTTTTCTTCGGCGGTTTCGTCCGAATCGCTCGCGCTTTCTTTTTCTTCGGTTTTCGACGCGGCGCCGAGTTCGAAATCGCCGATTCCCTTCGCCTTGCCGGTTTTCAAATCTTTCAACGAATACTTCGCGTAAACGTCGCCGGTTTTAAAGTTGTAAAGCCAAAATTCCGGAATCGTCGCGTAAACAGCTTGATGCCAATCAAACATATCGTAGGGATGATCCATCGTCGGTTTAACCAAATCTCCGCCGCTAATATACGCGAAAGGAGTCAAGGTTCCGTTTTCGTTTCTTTCCAGATAGCCTAATTTAAAAACGCAAAGAATACTTAAAAATTCTCCGAACATTTTGGCTTGCGTCGGCGGAACGTTTTTTAGCCTCAACTCATCGTAACCGATTTGTAAATTACGCGAATCCGTATAAGCAATTCCATACGAACGGAAATTTTCCTCCGTAATTTCCTTCTCAACGCCAAAACCGTTTTTACCAATATACGTGTCGGACGACGATAACTCGCGACTAAAACGAATACCAAAACAATTATTCCTCTCGTCGACGTTATAATTGGCGTAAGCTCCGAAAGACACGACAAACGCTTCGGCGTCCGCGTCGTATTTGCTAAGCGCAAAAATCGAAGAATCGCCGCTTTGCGTCAACGCCAACGCCAACGTCGAACCAAATTTCAAGTTCCCGTAAATCGATTTTTCCGGCAACTCCGCTTTAAACGCCGCGATTCTTTTCTTATAATCCGCCGTTTTTTCGTATTCGTCCTTTTTAACGTTTTCGTCCGCGAAAATTTTCTCAACCTTTTCAACAACCGTTTGGATATTATGCCCGAGATACTCCGGCGGCAATTTGGTCGCGGTTGGGTCGAGCGGTTCGCTCGAATACTTGCCGTCGTTCACCTCGGAATCGCCTGCGTTTGCTTCGATTTCCGCGATTATTTCCTCAACGCTTTTCGTTTTTTTTCCTTCCGCAGTCGTTAATTCCTCGCCGTCGGCCCCTTCGACCGCCGCGAGCGTTTCTTTTTTGAGCGTCGTCGTTCCCTCGCCGTCGCTCGACTCCGGCGTCGCCGTCGGAGCGGTCGTCTTGGACGCGTTTTCTTCGACCGACGTTTCTTTTTCGGCGCCCGGCGACGCGACCGGTTTCGGTTTCGTTATCATTCCGCCGGAAGCGTTAGTTTTTTTCGGCGACGCGTTGTTTGTCGCCGTCGGACGATTCCCCGAACGGCGCGTCCGCTGATTTTGCCCCTCGGCGTCGACGCAAAGCGCCGCCGTCGCCGCGAAAAATACGACGCCGATAATAAGACGGCGTCCCCAATCGTCGAAATTCCGCACTTTATACTCTCCCCTGTTTATCGAGATTCCCGCCGAATCGCCCGGCGTTTCCGCGTTAACCTTTTATTATCGCCCGGTTTTGCGGCGCGTCAAGTCAACGTAGGACGTCCTGCGTCCCGGCTGCCCCCCAAAAGCGAAAAAAGTCGAAAATTTTGCCGCGTCGTTCGTTAACCGCGTCGACGTCGACGTTAAGCGCGACCGGGCGCCGGGTTTCGCGTTCGCCGTCCGTTTTCACCGTCGCTTTCGCCGTCCGTTTCCGTTTCGGCGCGTTTTCGGAACCGGTTTCCGCAAAAAAATTTCCGCGAAACGCTTGCATTTCGGCGGCGCGTCGCGTATACTCGAAAGCGGAACGGATTGCGACGTCGACGGCAAAACGCTTCTCACGTTTGGGACGCGTCCGACGGTCGCCGCCCCGTCGATACTTTCCCCTATTCTCCGCATTTTTCCCATTCCTCCAAAAAAGAAAGCCAAACGATGAAAAATTCCCGACGCGATTTCTTCAAACAGGTCGCCGCCCTCCCGATCGCCGCCCAAGTCGCCCTCGCGTACGGCGACGAAAGCAACCTCCGCGACGAAGTCGAAGAGACGACGTTAATCCGCAAGGGTCGACGCTCGACGTTCAATATGAGCGGGTACGCCGCCCCGGCGATTCCGAAACTTCGCGTCGGCTACATCGGGCTCGGGCCGCGCGGGCTCGCTTCGCTCAAACGAACCGCGATGTTCGAAGACGTCGAAATCCGCGCGATCGCCGACTGTTACGAGTATCCGATTCAACAGGCCCGCGACTTTTTCAAGTCGATTAATTACCCGGCGCCCGCGGAGTATTTCAAGTCGGAGGAAACTTGGAAAGACCTCGTCGCGCGGGACGACCTCGATCTGATCTTTGTTACGACGCCGCAATATTGGCACGCCGAAATGGCTTGCGCCGCGATGGAAGCCGGAAAGCACGTCGCCTGCGAAGTCCCGCTTTGCTACACGCTCGAAGAATGTTGGCGGCTCGTCGAAACGTCGGAACGCACCAAGAAGCACTGCGCGATGCTCGAAAACTGCTGTTACGACTTCTTCGAAGCGACGACCGGCAATATGGCGCGTCAAGGCGTTTTCGGCGAAATCGTTTACGGCGAAGGCGCTTACATTCACTACTTCACGACGGCGCAAGTCTTCGCGGAACCGCAGCCGCCCCTTAGCAAAAAAGCCGGAATGCACCGACACGCCGTCGCTTGCACCGTCAAAGGGAACCGCTATCCGACGCACGGCTTCGGACCGGTTTGCGTCGCGATGAACGTCGGCGCCGGCGACCGTCCGGACTATTTAACGTCGACCGAAACCGACGACTTCGTCCGCGCTCGCGAATTCGCCGAAATTCTCAAAGAGGGCCGCGACTATCACAAACAGTTCGCGGGCAAAGAGTTTAGCGGGAATATGAACCTCTCGACGATTCGCACTGTCAACGGCAAGGCGATTCTCATCAAATACGACCGCATGTCGCCGCAACCGTATTCGCGCTCTTACGTCTTGAGCGGCTTGAAGGGGTTCGTTCAAAAATATCCCGACCCGGCGCGAATCTATATGAACGGCGAAACGCCCGCGACGGAAGAGGAAATGAAAGCGCTCGAAGAACAATACGCGCCGGAACTGATTAAATACTTGCGCGAAAACGCCTTAAAGTTCGGCGGACACGGCGGAATGGACTTCGTTTGCGAATACCGCCT
>JAFSFF010000557.1 GCA_017435375.1 Thermoguttaceae bacterium | reverse complement strand
GGCGCGACTTCGTCCGGCGTCGGAATCGTTCGCGTCGACGGCGTGTAACGTCGCGGGATATCGAGCGCGACGCCCCAACCTTCGACGACTTCCGGGAGCGCGCCGCGATTCGAGCAAACGACCGGGATTCCATTCAGTCCCGCCTCGACCGCGACGCGCCCGAACGACTCGTTCCAAAGGGACGGCGCCAACAAAATTCGCGTTTGACGGTAAAATTCGCGCGGGTCGTCGACCTGTTGTAACGCGTAAAGATTCGCAAGGGTTCGCGCTTCCGGCGACGTTGCGAAAGTCGTTATTTTAGAACGGCTTTCGACGACGAGAATCGGAATTTCCGGGAAGCGGCGCGCAAGTTCGCGGGCGATTCCGACGAAGAAATAGCGCCCCTTTTCCGGCGACGGGTTGACGAACGTCAAAAAGCGGCGCGAATTGTCGGCGACGCGGAACTTCGTATCGTCGATAAGCGGCGGAATTACGTCGGTTGCGACGTCGAGTTTTTGGCGGTAAAACGACTTCGCGAACTCGGACGGAACGACGATGCGGTCGAACTCGGCGAAGAGATCGCGGCGGTTATACGCGAAATTGCAGAGGTAAAAGACGTTCGCGGCGCCAAAATTTTTCGCGATTCGAGCCGCCGGAAGCGCCGCCCAATATCCGCCGTAAGTCAAGTAAACGTTCGGCTTGCTCGTTTGACATTCGTCGAGCAGAAGTTTAAGGAGAAGTTCGCCGGAAGAGCGCGACAAAGCGCCGCGCGGCAGAAAACGCGACTCGGCGTCGTCGACGAAAAAAACGGTCGCTTCGATTCCGTCGTCGAGGAAACGAACGAGGCGGAACTCGACGTTTTTTCCGGCGAGAACGGCGCGTTTGCGTTCGACGACCGGCGTTATGTTACGACGTTTCAACGTCGTGTAAAACGAGTTTTCGTCGGCGGTTGCGTCGTCGAAGAGCGAACCGCAAAGGACGCGAACCCGCCAACCACGGCGCGCGAGTTCGCGAAGAACTTCGCGCGCCGAAATCGCCGCTCCGCTCCCTTGGTCGAGATAGTTGTGAAAAGACGAAAAAAGCAAAGTCGGCGACATAAAACTTAACGTTTGTTATTCAAATAGTTAAAACGGCAAATCGTCGTTATTCGGTTTTCTCCGCCGCTTCTTTGGCGACCGCTTCTTCGGTCTCCTTAATCCATTCGGACATTTTGAACGGTTGCGCTTTCGTCCCGGAAATACTCAGCATTTCGATAACGTCGGTCGGCTCGTCGACGCGTTCGGCGACGGAACCGTCTCGATTCCAAACGGTCGAGTAAAGAACGAGCGTCGGAAGAACCGTTTTCAGACCGTCGACGTAGAATTTCTGTTGTCGCGCTTTGGTTTGTTTTCCTTGACCGGGACGGAGCGGAACGGGAAGGTTGGTAGGCGCGTCGGCGAACTCGCAACGTCGGAAGCGCCAGGGCGAACCGTCGGCGTGGAAAATAATTTCGACGCCTTCGCGAGAGTCGAAATAAAAGACTTGAATCAGCGCGATTTCGCCGCCTTGCCAGTTGCCGTCCCGTTCGACTTGTTCCGCGCTGTGCCACGGATAGTCTTTATTGATTTTGAACGCGATGTAACCGTCGACGTGTCCAACGGTTAGCGAATCGCATGCGCCGAGACCGCGGGAAAAAAATTCAACCGTGTGGCGATAATGTTCGTAATGGACGCCGCCGCGAAAATGTTCGTCGAGCGGTTTGGCGCCGTAATAATCGGTCGTTTCCGCGCCGAAAATCGCTTGGGAGTAGGGCTCCAACTTCCGGGCCAAACCGTCGAAACTTCGCGCTTGCGACAAGACGTCCGCGACGCCTTTCAAGCCGACGTAAAGCTCGCGATCTTGGTCGTTGTGAAAGCCGTCTTCCGGAACGCTAATCGTTCGCATACCGAAAATTCCTTCGGGAAGCGGCTTCGCGTAGCGCGGGTCGCGATAAAAAGCGAGTTTTTCGTCGTTGTAAAACTCCGGATACCTCGGTTCCGACGCGACTTGCGGCGCATCGGACGACGCGGCGTCGTCGGGCGGCGTTTGAGCGTCGACCGGCGAAAGCGAAAAGAGCGACGCGACGAGCGAGGCCGCGAAAATTCCGGCGGGGCGAAAGCGAATTGTAAGTTTTCTCATCGTTTTTTCCTCTATATCTTCATATAATAAATCGCGGCTCGTTACTTGGCGTCGTTTGTCGACGGCGTTTCGACCGGGAAACGTCGAAGTCAACGCGTCGTTTTTACCTTATAGAGCCTTGCGCCCCGCGCATAACGGCGTCGCTAACCATTTCCGCGACAACGATTAAAACCGTCGTCGCGGGCAAAAAAAGGCTCTTCTTAGGGCGCGAAGATAATCTTCGTTTGCGGAAGTTTTTCTCGCAACGCGTCGACGCCTTCTTCCGTTAACTTAAGATTACCTTCGAGCAAGAGCCACTTAAGATTCGCCGCGCCGCTTAATTGGGCGAGTCCCGCGTCGGTAAGTTCCGAACAACCGACAAGGAGAACGGTCGTAAGCGACCGACTCTTCGCAAGTTGCGCAAGCGTCGCGTCCGAAACGGGACAAGCCTGAAGTTGCAAAAATTTCAGGCCTTTGCAATCCGCGAGACCGGCGAGCGATTCCGGCGACAGATTGGCGCAACTTGTCAAGTGAAGGCTTGTCAAGCTCTTACAATCGGCAAGCGCGGCGAAATTCGGATTCTTCAGTTGCGGAATCTTAACAAGCCAAATCGATTTGACATTCGGCAAACGCGCCAATTTCTCGACGGCGACGTCGGTTAGCTTGGGAACGTCGACGAGCGAAATTTTGGCAATATGAGGATTACCGACGATACGTTCAAGATCGGCGTCGCCGATTTCCGAGTAGCGAATACCAAGCGTAAAAGGCGCTTGCGTCGCTTTGATCTTTTCCAAATCGGCGTCGGTAAAGGGCGCGTACCGAACGCCGGAGTTGCCGGAACCAAGGTCGCCGCCTATGGACAAACTGTCGCTTTTGGTTTTAACCTCGATTTTAGCCTCATTTTTTTCCCCGGTTTTATGCCGAACCGTTTCGAGACGCGTTTTTATCAGTTCTTCTTCGATATTGAAGACCGTTTTCGTCAAGCTCCTATCGGACGCTTCTTTATCGCTTTTCGGGTCTTCGCGCATCGTTTGATTCGCCAAGCAAGCGGAAGCGCAAACCAATAACGCTCCAATGTTTACGATTGTTCTTGTTCTTTTAAAAGCAAGAAAACAGCGTGCCAATTTACTCATAGTATTATTCATAGCGCAACTCCAACAAGTTTTGTTTTAGCGGAAAATCGTCGGTATAACCAGAACGATCAATTATCTTTTTTAACCCGCGTTGTGGTAACGGTAACGGTAATATTTCCCGTAATCGTAAAGGAACCGGTCAAACGATAGGGAGTTCCAAACTCTGGCCAAAGAAAATTGGAATTTTCAACCAAACTTGCCGGATCGGCAAACATATCGTTCACTTCGCAATTATAAGTTACGGCAACATTGTAAGTTTTAACGGATTCGACAAGTCCCAACGAATCCGTTTCGACGTCTTCGTCGACCAACGTTGCCGTCGAAGTGGCGACGACGTCGGTGTAACCGTCGCCGTAAACATATAAACCGTCGTAATTTTCAACATCGCGAGCCACTCTTTCCTCATAGGTCGGAAACGTTAAATTACGATTATTCAAAATATGAGCGACAAGCGTTTCTTGCACCTTTAACTCCATCGCCTCCCAATTCAAAAGATTTACACCGCTTAGCATCGCTCGTTGATAATCGTCGGCTAACCCGGTATCGCATAACCTCATTTCGTCGTTTACCGAAGGGTTATCTCGCAAAAAGTAATAACTTAAAAACATAAAGGTCGTTGTTTCGCCGCTATTTTGATCTTCTTCCGGCGGATCTTCGCGCGTTGGCCTGGACGCATGAACCGTTAGACTGTAATCATACTCGTCAAGATCGTCAGGATTGTCGACGATAGTCACAGAGAAGGAATCGCAAGGAATGGGCGTAGGGTCATAATCGGCGCCGCCGCTTTGCATATCGACGAGATAAAGCGTTGCGCTAAAGACTTCCAGGGATTCCAACAAGTTGTCGTTTCGCGGAACGACGCAATAGGTCGCCGGGCCATAAACATAGAGATTATAGCTACCGTCCGAATTTTGGCCGCCTGAAACATAACTGGTATTGGGGGTTACGACGCCGTTTTCGTCGATCGACGCCGCAGCGATATAGTAGTCTTGTCCGTAAACGGCTTTCTCGTAAATCGTATCGGCAAAATCGAAATGAACATAAGCGCTGTAACCGCTTGGAATAGACGGCGTGGAAAAGCCGAAATACGGGCCTTGATCGGAACCGCCGCTACCGGTAAACGTCGCGCTTTCCAAAATAGCCGATAAGCCGTATGTCGTTAAATGGCAATCGTTTGGACTGTTGACCGTTGTGCCGCCGGAATTACTCGAACCGCCGGAATTACTGCCTCCGGAGGCGCTCGAACCGCCGGAGTTGCTTCCGCCGCCGCTACGCGGCGTTACCGAATACGATTCCGCGTCGGCGCCGTTCGATTCGGCGGCGTCGACGTAGTAAACGCTTTCGTCGTCGAGGTTTAACGTCGACGCGTCGAAGTCGGCGGCGGAAGAATCGTAAAAGACGACTTGGCGCGGCGTTCCCTGTGAAACGTCTTGAAGATTCAGCGAATTAAGAAGTTGCGTCGCCGAAGCCGCTTCGTCGAGGTAGGACGCCGACGCGGCGTCGCTTTCGTCGTCGAGCGACTCTATTTCGATCATTCCGAGCGATTCCATCAGCTGATCGAAACTCGGCGGCGCGACCGGTTCCGGCGTTTCAGATTGAACGCTAAACGACGCGTCGGCAAGGGTTGCGTTGACGCCGGAAACGTCGACAACCGCGGCGTCGGTCGCGAGGACGGACGCCGAAAACGCCGCCGGTTCCGGGTCGGGCCCCCAACTTTCTTCGACGTTAGACTCCGCCAACGACGCGGAAACGCCGAACGCGTCGACCGCCAGAAGCGCCCGATTTTCAAGGGGTTCCATCCGAAGACGACGGCTCTTGGGCGACGTGCGAACGGCGCGTTCGAGAGCGCTCGGACGATTCGCGAAGAACGGAAAACAACTCGAAAGGGTTCGAAAGAACGATTTCATCTTAAGCTCCTCTTCAAAACGTTGCGAATACAAGACTTGCCGCGCGCCATAACGCCGCGGGCGCTTGATTCATATTTTTTTAAACGGGGTAAAAATATAATTCAACGCCGCAAAGAGCGGTTGTTGTCGAAGCTCTGTTTATCGTTATACCAAACCGAACCCCGGCGTCAAGTTTTTTTCTTGAAAAAATAAAAAAAAAACGAAAAATTTTCATAATCGACGCGTCGTCGCAAACCCCGTCGTTATTGACCTTGGACAAACGGCGTCCTACCTCGAGCGACCTAGGACGCCCGGCGTCCCGCCTCAAAAACGCTACACGGCGCCATCAATGAATCTCCAATTATGACGTCGTATAACATTTCAGCGCGACGACACGATACGACATCATATAATACGGCAATTTGTCGGGCGACATTATAAAACGAATAACATTCGAAACGTTCGCTCGCGCCTCGGGCGTGCGTTTGGGGATAGCGTCGTTCCAAGGCGCGACTTCGTCCGGCGTTGGAATCGTCCGCATTGTCAGCGTGTAACATCGTTGAAAGTCGACTCTCGTTCCGCCGCAACGCCTGACGTCTCCGCTCGAAAAACCGCCGTTAATCGAAACGAAAATTTTGCGAACGCCGACGTTTAAACGTCTGCTAAAGACATTTTAATTTAGAAAAAGCGGAGGTCAAGCAAAGGCGGGACGCCGGGCGTCCTAGGTGGCGACGCAAAAAAGAAAAAAATCGCTCGCTCCTCGCTACATTCGCTTTAATCGTCAAATCCATCAAAAAGAGGTTTGACTTCCGCAAAAGTTACGCCGATTTCGGGGCGGAAGTTCGCGAAGAGCCGCCCGCGTTGAAATCGCCGCTCCGGTTTGGGCGAAAATCTTAACTTGCGTCTCTTCCTTGGGCGCGGAACCTCGGCGCTTTTCTCGTCGATTTGCGCTTGTAAAAACCGCGCGATTTTCCTTATTCGTTCCTTAGCGCTCGCAAACCTATCGCCGCCGTTTGGCGCGAGGTCGAACTTCGACGCCCTTACGCTTTAAACCGAATATTTTACTTAGATCAAGAAATCCGCGCGCCCACGAACGGCTCAACGTCTCGCCGCAATACCCAAATTACTCCCCGCCAAACCGGAAGCGCCGCCGGTTAATCTCCGTTCCAACTAGCCTTACCGCCAACCGCTTCCGAGGCGGCCGCAAAAGATTGTCGACGTCGCGCTGTTCGGAAAGCGCAGACGGCGGTAACGCGCCGGTTCGTTTGCGGTCTCTTTCTCCGACGCGCCTTCCTCGTCCAACGCGAAGAAGTCGCAATATCCGCGAAACGCCTCGTCCGTTTTCCCTTGCTTGTAAGCCAAACGCGGTTCGGAAGTTACAACGCATCCCCGTTTGTGTTCTATTAGTTTGCCCGACTTATACGCCTCATAGCTTGCCGACACGGAGTCGTAATCGCCCGCTATTTCCGCGGCGAACGCCTTCATAAACCGCCCGCCTCCCCAAAACATCTCGTTATCCGGCCAGTCTCTCCCCGCCTCTTCGCAAGCGCAAGCAAACGCAAAGACTTCGTCGTAAGAGCCGCGCTCGAAAGCGTTTCGATACGCCTCCGAATTTTTGTTAAATTTTTTATGCAGACTCGTTCGATGCGAGACTTTTTCCGCAAAGCGCTCGAATTCAACCACGGCGCCTCCCGCCGCTATAAGGCCAAGCAAACTAACGATATAAATCGCGATCTCCGTCGGTTTCTTCGTCTTTTTGTTCGGCTCCGAAATAGATTTTTCTGTCGACTCGTCGCCGTTTTGCTCGTCGGTTTTGCTTTTTTCCGAACCTTAACGACCGCCGCGCAAAGAAAACCGCCGATTCCTCCCGCTAGAAACAGATTGCCGCCGGATCGCCAACCGAACAATACAAGATGTATTGCGGTCGCCAATCCGATCGCCGCGCCGAACGCCGTCGGAAACTAGAATCGACTATTTTTCCGTAACGCTTGTTCGAGTCGTTCCGCCGCCGCGCCCGATAAAATTGCAAGTAAAAACGCGAGCGCGTGCGGAGCGTCCCCCGCGAAAAGAATAAACGAATCGCAATTCATCGCTCTATCTCCCGTTAAATAGAATGTTCCCACTTCGTTCGCGTCGCCGCCGGGCAAAACGCCTAAATACGGTTTTATTGTCGCCGCTTTAAAATCGCCGCGACGAAAGTTTGAGCGAACGCCGCCGGTATGGAGAAGCTCTTCGGATTGTAAAGCGCTGTCGATTAGTCGGAAATGAACGGGCCTAGCCTCAGTTTTTGACCTATCCGATCGACCAATCTATAAACGCAAACGCGATAACAAGTTAAATAACGAAAAACTAAGATTCCGGCAACGCGTCGCGCTAACCTGAAGGACAAAACGCCCTTTCAAGAAACGCCGACAATTCTCGCCGGCCGCGCGGCGCCGTTTCCCCTTCCAAGAACTATAGGCGAAACTTTACAAGAAGTCAATAAAAAGCCAATAAAAAAAGCGCAAACTTCGAAAATTTTCAAAGTTTGCGCTTTAAATTTTCAAGACCCCGTTAAGAATCTTGAAAAAAAACCCGGCGATACCTACTTTCGCGGTTTCACAACTATCATCGGCTCCAAGCGCTTAGCTTCCGTATTCGGGATGGGAACGGGCGTTTCCACTTGGATATGGTCGCC
>JAFSFF010000556.1 GCA_017435375.1 Thermoguttaceae bacterium | reverse complement strand
CTCGCGTTCGAGATTCGCAAAGTCGGCGGCCAACAGCGACGGAGCGATCGTCGCGCCGTCGCGGGCAAGCGCCGCCGTCCAAGATTCGGGTTTCGTCGTCGTTTCGTTCATTGCCTTTCCGCTCTTTCTTTTTTTGCCGATTTTAACGAAGTCGTCGATTTTACCGTTCGCTATCCGCCGCCGGAAACGCTCCCAATCGACGTCGTTATTATTAAGTATATCGAAACGCGCCCAATTTCAAAGGGCCGCGCCCGCTTTCTTGCGTCATTTTTGCGAAAAACGTCAAAACGTTCGCCGACGCGCCGCCCTCTTCTTTTACGCAGTTCCTCCATTCCGCGCGACCGGCAAAGTCAAGCCGACCTTTTTCGACGCTATTTTCAAAAATTACCGCAAAAATGTTTGTCGTTTTAAATTTTTCTTCGTTTTACCTCTCTAAAATCGCCGACGTATTGGACGAACGTCTCTTCTTCGACGCGCGTTTTGAGCAAATTCGTTTTTTTTTAACGAAATCTTGCGGAAAGCGCTTGACAAAATTTGCGCCCCGGGGTATGAAAAATACTCAAAGAGCGCCGCGCGAGCAAAACGCCCCGTTTGAACGCGACTTCTTCGGTCGCCTCGACGCCGGTTCCCCCGCCCGCCCATTCCCCTTACTTTTGCCAGTTCACCCATTTTACCGACAACGGAACTTTTCGACGCAATGATTCAGAGCAAAAAAGACGAAGACGGAATCGCGCTGGTGATCGTCGAGTCCCCGGCGAAAGCGAAAACGATCGGAAAATACCTCGGCGACCGCTACGTCGTCGAGGCGAGCGTCGGGCACGTCCGCGACCTCCCCAAGGGCGCGAAGGAAATTCCGGACGAATATAAAAAGGAGACTTGGGCGCGTCTCGGCGTCAACGTCGATTCGAATTTCGAACCGATTTACGTCGTTCCGGACGAAAAAGCGAAACAAATCAAGAAGCTGAAAAGCCTCCTCAAAACGGCGTCGTCGCTCTATCTCGCGACGGACGAAGACCGCGAGGGAGAGGCGATCAGTTGGCATTTGCTCGAAACGCTCAAACCGCGCGTTCCGGTGCGTCGGCTCGTTTTTCACGAAATCACGAAAACGGCGATTCTCGACGCGTTGCAGAATCCTCGCGACGTCGACGAACGTCTCGTCGACGCTCAGGAAACCCGCCGCGTTCTCGACCGGCTTTACGGGTACGAAGCGTCGCCGTTGCTTTGGTACAAAATTCGAAATAATCTGTCGGCCGGTCGCGTTCAGAGCGTCGCGGTGCGGTTGGTCGTCGACCGCGAACGAGAGCGCGTCGCGTTCAACAGCGCCGACTATTGGGACGTTCTCGGCGTCTTCTCGCCGCAGGGCAAACGCTCGTTCAACGCGACGTTAACGTCTCTCGGCGGCAAGTCGATTCCGGTCGGGAAAGACTTCAATCCGGCGACCGGGAAGCTGGTCAAACCGGAAAAATTCGCGCTTTTGGACGAAACGGCGGCTCGCGCGCTCGTCGAGCGGCTCCGCGAACGCGACGCGGTCGTCGCCTCGGTCGAGGAAAAACCTTACGTTACGCGGCCTTACGCGCCGTTTACGACGAGCGCGCTCCAACAGGAGGCGAACCGCAAACTGAACTTCACGGCTCGCCGCACGATGAGCGTCGCGCAAAGCCTCTACGAAAACGGGCGCATCACCTATATGCGCACCGACTCGACGAATCTTTCGCAAGAGGCGCTCCGAGCGGCGCGCGCGCTCGTTTCGGAGCATTACGGCCCGGAATATTTGCCGGACAAGCCGCGTTATTATCAAACGAAAGTCAAAAACGCGCAGGAAGCGCACGAAGCGATCCGTCCCGCCGGGTCGCGCTTCGCGTTGCCGGAAGAGTTGCGCGGCGTCCTTACGAGCGACGAATACAAACTTTACGACCTCATTTGGAAGCGAACGGTCGCGAGTCAAATGACGGACGCTCGCGGCAAGCGCAAAACGATCGTCGCCGAGATCGACGACGCGCGCTTCCAAGTCGGCGGAAAAACGATCGAGTTTCCCGGTTATCTCCGCGCTTACGTCGAAGGAAAAGACGACCCGAGCGCCGAGCTGGCCGACCAAGAAACGATTTTGCCGGACGTCAAAGTCGGCGAAACGCTCCGTTGCGACGAGCTGACGCCGCAGGGGCATTCGACCGCTCCTCCGCCGCGCTATTCCGAAGCGGCGTTGACTCGAACGCTCGAAGAAAAAGGGATCGGGCGCCCGAGCACGTACGCGTCGATCATCGACGTCATTTTGAATCGGCGTTACGTCTTCAAGAAAGGGGGCGCGCTCGTTCCGACTTGGACGGCGTTCGCGGTTTGCCGTCTCCTTGAAACGCACTTTCCGGAGTTGGTCGACTACGGCTTCACCGCCGATATGGAAAACGAACTCGACGCGATCAGCCGCGGCGAACGGGAGCGCTTGCCCTACTTGAAGGCGTTCTACTTCGGCGACCCGTCGGCGACGACCGACGCGAGCGGCGCCGTTAAAGTCGACGCGTCGTTCCCCTTCCCGCCGTCCTTCGCGCTCGGCTTGAAGAACCTTATTCAAAGCAAAGCGGACGAGATCGACGCTCGCGCCGTCAGCCAGTTCGAAATCGGAACGCCGGAAGCGGAAGCGAACGGCGACGCTTCGAACGTCGAACCGGTCGTCCTGCGCGTCGGTCGTTACGGCCCGTTCCTTCAACAGGGCGAACGTCAAGCGAGCGTTCCGGAAGACCTTCCGCCGGACGAACTGACGCTCGCCAAGGCGCTCGAAATGTTGGCGAACGCCGAAAAGACGGACGATCCGCTCGGAATTTGCCCCGACACCGGCAAACCGGTTTATCTTAAAATCGGTCGTTTCGGCCCTTACGTTCAACGCGGCGACGCGGACGACGACGAGAAACCGCAAAACGCGTCCTTGCTTCGCGGGATGCAAGTCGGCGACGTCAACCTTGAAACGGCGTTGGCGTTGTTGAGTTTGCCGAAGACGCTCGGCGTCGACGCGGAGAACGGCGACGAGCCGGTCGTCGTTAGCAACGGTCGTTTCGGCCCTTACGTCAAGCGCGGCGCGGAGTCGCGTTCGCTCCCGGCGGACGTTTCGCCGTTGGAGGTAACGCTCGAACAAGCGCTCGAGTTGCTCGCGAAGCCAAAATACGGCGGTCGCGGCGGCGCGTCGAAGAAGACGGAGCCGCTTCGTCTCTTCGAAAAATCGCCCGTTCCCGGAAACG
>JAFSFF010000555.1 GCA_017435375.1 Thermoguttaceae bacterium | reverse complement strand
GACGACCAAGCGCGCCGCGTCAAGGAACCGCTCGCGCAACTCTTCTTCCGACGCGACTTGCGTTAAATCGAGTTCGAGCGCGAACCAACGTAGCGAGTCGGCGGCGACAAAACGCGGTTCGCCCAAAAGCGCGCCGTTTTCGATCTCGACGAGGTAAAACCCCTTCGGCTCCGGTTCGCGAATGTGCCGACCTTGCAAAACACCGGGATAGCCGACCCAAGCCGGGGCCGTTTGGAGCGTTTGGCGGCGGTGAACGTGCCCGAGCGCCCAATAATCGTACTGTTTCGTGTTTAACGTTTCAAGACTCGTCGGCGCGTAATGCGACGCGGCGCCGTCTCCGCTTACGTCGGTGTGTAAAACGCCGATATTGAACGCGTTAGGCGTTGCCGACGGGAAGTTTTCCGCCAAATTTTCCGGACAAAATTGGGCGCGGAAACTTTGGCCGGTTAGCGCGACGCGTTCCGGCGCGGCGTCGAAAAGAGAGCAAGCGGGTTCCAACGATTCGCTAAACAGCGTATTTTTAAGACTTGCGGCGGACGGCGGCGCGGTTTTGCGTTTGGATTTCTTTGCGCCGTCGAAGAGCGTCGGCAGGTCGTCCGGGTAAAGGAAGGTTTCCGGTTTTTTCGCGCTGAAAATTTTGACGTTTTTCGGCCAAGTCAGTTTAGGAAGCGTCTTGTTTTGCAAGTCGTGATTTCCCAACGAGATAAAAACGGGGACGCGGCGCGCTTCGAGGCGGCGAAGTTGGCGAATCGTCCAAAGGCCGGTCGCGAGGTCGTCCCAATCGCCGTCGAAAAGGTCGCCCGCGACGACGACGAACGCGACGTTTTCCGCGAGCGCGACGTCGATTAACCGCTCGAACGCTCGGCGCGACGCGTCGCGAATCGTTTCGGCGATTTCCGGGTCGGTCGTCCCGAGACCGCGCATCGGCGAGTCGAGGTGTAAGTCTGCGGCGTGTATGAATTTAAGGGACACGGGAAACTCCTTGGCGGTTAAGCGGACGGGAAAAACGCGGCGGTCGAACGCTCGGACGCTCGGCCCGCGCTCCCTTATTTTAACGCGAATCGTCGATTTTCGCAAGAGCGAACGGGAATTTTACGCCCTTGGGCTTTAGTATAAAAGTTCTGTTGTGCGCAATATGTGTCTAAGAATTTTCAAGACGGATGACGTTACGTTGGAAGCGGAGAATTAAGAAGAGTTAGTAAAACGGGGCGTTTCCTTGTGTTTTTGTAACTTTCTTGCGCAGACGGGGCTTGAATTAAAAAAACGACGCGTTATAATATATAGGTAAGACGAATAATTCTGTTAAAAGGTTTAAACTAAGGCGTTGGAAAATATACGGTTAACGAAAAATTTCGATGAAAAATTTTAACAATGACATAACGACGCAATAACGACGCAATAAAGTCGAGAAAAAACGCGCGGAACGTTGCGCCAACAACGAACCGCGCGTCCTAATTGTTGCGAAGCCGGCGGCTACGCAGGTTTGGTTGCCGTTAGTATACCGCCGTTTCGCGTATTAATCAAGACTCCTCGGGGAAATTTTGCAATATTTTCCGAGGGGACGGAACCCTTTTGTACGGAGGGTTTATGGTTCGCTTGAATAGCGAAGCGGCGAAATTTTTGGCGCGACGTTACAAAGCCGACGTCGCAAGTTGTTTGTCGGTCGGGAAATACGGTATGCCCGCATTGGCGCCGGTCGAGGATTTTTCGCCGCCGTCGGAGTTGACCGACTTCGAAAAGGCCGTTAAAAGCGAGACTTACGAACGCGGCGTTCATTTTTATCTCGACGATTATCGTTTCGACGATAAAATCTGGCTCCGTTTCGAGCGTTACGTCGAGCGGTTGGCGCGGTTCGCCTGCGTGTTGACGCCCGATTTTTCGCTCTATCTCGATATGCCGTTTGGGGCGAAAGTTTTTAACGTTTGGCGTTCGCGAATGATTGGCGCGCTCTTGCAGTCGGCGGGCGCGACGGTCGTTCCGACGTTGCAGTGGGCGGAGCGCGCGTCGTTCGATTACTGTTTCGACGGTCTGCCGGTCGGCTCGGTCGTTTCGATTTCGACGGTCGGCGTAATGCGCAACCCATTGTCGCGCAAGGTTTTTCTTGAAGGTTTCGACGCGGCGATGGAACGTTTGGCGCCGTCGACGGTTCTTCTTTACGGCTCGCGACCGAAGGAGTGCGACTTCGGTTCGGCGCGGGTCGTTCAGTATGCGAACACTCATTACCGCTGGGCGGACGAGCGTCGCAAGGCAAAAAAAGCGAAGAAAGGGGGCCGCGATGGGGAGTAGGGGCGCGTTTTTACCGCAAGGCGGGTTTAGCGAACCGCTGAAATATCAAGAGATCGGAAAAATCGAAGGCGTGAAGGTTTTGCGCGACCCGACGGCGAAGAAACAAAGTTTGCCGCAACGCGCCAATACGTCGAGCGCTTACGTTGGCGTCGATAGTCGCGGTAACGTGAAACAGTTGCGTGTTTTTGAAAAACGCCTGCCGTCGATAGATATTGATTTCGGACATTCTCATCACCATGGCTTAGCGAAGGACGATTTCCACGTCCACGAATACTCGAACGGCGAGCGAAGCAACGTTTCGCGGGCGCTTACGTCGGCGGAATTGTTGCGTTGGCGTCCGGTTATTGCAGAAATTTTACGG
>JAFSFF010000554.1 GCA_017435375.1 Thermoguttaceae bacterium | reverse complement strand
TTCATAGTTTAACGAAAAAGCCCGCCGAGTTTTTCGCTCGACGGGCGCTTTCGTTAGTCAACGTTTTTCGACGTTCGACGCGACGCAAGCGTCGCCGTTTCGCCGGTTAACGTTTTACTCCATACGGCCTTTGTACGTCTTGGCGCGTTCGACCAAGTCCTTATTCTTGCTCTTTTCGATAACGATATTGAGGCCCTTTTCGGCGAGTTCCGGGAATTGCTTGCGGAGAATCGTGTCGTGAGCGTGCGCGACGACCGCTTCGTAAGCCGCTTCGAGAACGTCGGCTTCGGCGGTTTCGGCGCATTCGATCGCGAATTTGAACGAATCTTCGTAACGGTTCGCGGCCAAACGGGAGAGGACGAGCTTCTTCTCGTCTGCGCGAGTCGCTCCCTTGTACGCGACCTTCAGCTTCGCCAACTTTTCTTCGCGCGAAATTTTGATTCCGATTTGATCGTCCGGAAGCGAAATAACGCGAATGTAAGCGCGCAAAACGGCGATCTTTTGTTGCGGCGCGAAAGCGTTCGAGTTGAGGATTTCCTCCATTTTCGCGGCGAACTGACCGTCGGCCCAAACGTTCAACGCGGCCAAACCGACGGCGCGCATGTTCGGGTCGTTCGAGTCGAGCGCTTTTTCGATCGCGGCTTTCGCGGCGTCGCCCCCGACGCGAGCGGCGATCGGGTAAACGAACGCCGGCGACATTTTGTCGGCGAGCGCGAGAACGGGGGTCGCGTCCTTAGCGCAAAGAGCGGCGACGAGGTTTTGGGCCGCGTCGCGTTCTTTCCCGCGCGGGAAACGAGCGACCGATTCGAGCAGTTTCGGCATATCGTCGGTCGTCGCGAGTTTGCAAACGCGTTCCATCAGCGCGAGGCGGTTCGGGCACTCGGCGGCGGTCGTTTTCGCGAAGATCGCCGGACGCACGTCGACGGCGCGGTTCGAGAGAATCGTTACCAAGTCGCCGAATTGCTCGTCGTTCGCCGCTTTGCCGAGGCAGTCGACGAGCGCGTCGTCGAAACCGTCGGCGACGACGAACCCGGCCAAACGGGTCGCCAAGCCGCGGTCTTTCCCGAGCCATTCGACGAAAACGGCGGCGTCTTCCGCGGTCGCCATTTTCTCAAGCGCGAGGAACCCGGCCTTTTGCATTTCGGCTTTGTCCGACTTCAACGCTTTGAGCGCGTAAGGACGGTATTTTTTATCGTTGCGCGCGGTCAGCCCGGCGAGCGTTTGTTCTTTCGTCCAGTCGTCGAGTTCGTCGTACTTCGCGAGCCATTTTTCGACGTCGGCGTCCGACGCTTTCGAGACGGCGGCCGGCCAGCTCGGCTCGACCGATTCGAAGTCGAAAATCGGCGCTTTGCGGCAGGTCAGCGCGGCGGCGACGGCCGGAATATCCTTCGCGGCTTCCAACGCTTTCAACGCGGCGTCGCCCGGGATTTTCGCGAGCGAAGCGGCGGCCGCGTCGACGACGCGTTGTTTGTCGCTCTTCAAGCATTCGGCGATCGCCGGGACTTGCGCGTCCGTTCCGATAACGCCGAGTTGCTCGAGGAGCCAAGCCTTCGTTTCGTCCGAGACGTCCGCTTTCAACGCGTCGACGGCGAAAGCGCAAAGGTCGGCGATTTTCGCGGCGTCCTTCGCTTTTTGGGCGTCGAAGATCATTTGACGGTATTCGTCGCGCGCCTTAAACATCGGCGTTTCGGAGTGCGGGTTGACGAGTTCGCCGACGTAAACGCCGCCCTTGCCGGTAACGACGTCGCGTTCCGCCGAGAAGTCGCGGGAGTTCAAGCGAGCGAGCAAATCGCCGAAGTCGGCGCCGTAAACGTTCGCGGAGCCGAGCGCCAACGCGAGCGCCAACATAATCGAATATTTTTTCATCGTATGCAACCTTTATTCTTTCCAGTTTCGATTTTCAATTTATTCAAACGGGTTCTAACGGGTCTCGCCGCCGCGCTCAAACTTCGATTTGATACGGGGCGCGTTGAACCTTCGAAACCATCGCGGTCGCCTCGCGGTCGCCGACGAATTCCATTTTTTCCTTGTCCCAAACGAGCTTGCGCTTGAGTTTGTACGCGATGATGCACATATGGCCGTAGTCCGACACGTTCGCGCCGTAGAAAACGTCTTGGAACGGACGGGTGCGCCGGCGGACGCAGTAGAGGAAGTCGTCCGCGATGTTGTCCGCGCCGCCGCTGTAACGACGAACGTTAACCGCTTTCAACGGGCGAAGTTGCGGGTTGCGACCGTGAACGAATTCGCCCTTCGTCCCGACGATGCGGATGCCGCCGCCTCCGGAGTGGTAGAATTTGACGCCGTTTTCCATCAGGATCATCGCGCCGTCGGTCGGGTTTTCCTCGGTGTGCGGCGCGTAAATTTCTTTCGGCGCGACGTGATCCATTCCGCAAGAATAAAGGGCGCCGCCGAAGTTGTGTCCGCCCCAGTCGCCGAGACCGCCGGTGCCGAACGCCGTGTTATAGCGCCAAGTCATCGGGTCGATCGCGCGCTTGCTATACTCGAAATACGGGGCTTGGCCGACCCAAGCGTCCCAGTCGAGTTCCTTCGGGCAAGGCTCCGGATCGTAGGTGCGTTCCGACGGCGCGCCGCCGCAACCGGCGTAAATTTCCTTGACTTCGCCGATAGCGCCGGACATAATAATCGGCGCCATATAGTGGCCGTAGTCTTCCATCACGCGTTGCGAACCGCTCGAAACGACGCGGTCGTACTTGCGGGCCGCCTCGACGATTTGACGGCTTTCCATCAGCGAAAAGGTGAGCGGTTTTTCGCAGTAGACGTCCTTCCCTTTTTTGCAGGCGTCGATCGTCATGCGCGTGTGCCAGTGGTCCGGCGTCGAGACGGAGACGACGTCGAGTTCCGGCATATCGTACATTTCTTGATAATATTGGAACGTTTTCACGCCGTTTTCTTCTTTCGGCAGACGGCGCGTGTCAATGTCGCAATAGGCGCAGAAACGGGCGCCCGGACGATGCCCGACGTTGCTGCGTCGCGTTCCGAGCCCGATCAAACCGACGTTGATCGTTTCGCTCGGCGGAAAATGACCGTCTTTACCGAGAACGCGTCCCGGAACGAAAAGCGGAAGCGAACAGGCCGCCGCCGCGCCGATGAACTTGCGTCGAGAAATTTGCGTCTTTTTAGTCATACGAATATGCCTCTCGAAAAAAATGAATCGTTCTCGCGCCGGATTCGACGACGCCGAAATCCGGAAGAAAGCCCCATTTTAACCGCTCGAACTTGGAAAGTCAAGAAATTTTCGCAAAATTTAAGAAAACGCCCGAAAAAAGCGAAAAAAACGCGTCGTTTTCGCCGCCTTTTTCCCCTTGCTCCGCTTCCGCTTCCCGCCCTTATTAATATATAAGGAAAAAACGCCGATAAAAGAAACGACGTTCCCGACCGTCGCGCGCCTTTGCCGTCGATTATCGGCGCCGTTTTCCGAAAATCAAACCCGTTGTTACCGTTAAAACCGTTATGACCGCACCCGCTTCCGCCGACTCCCGCTCGACCGCCCGACTCGCCGCTTTCCGTCGTCTTCGCGAAACGCCTTGGCGATACGTCTTTTCGATTACCGGCGGCGGCTCGGCGTTTTTATCCGATTATTTGTCGCTCCCCGGCGCGTCGGCTTCCTTTTTGGAAGGGTTGATTCCGTATTCGCCGGAAGCGACGAACGCGTTTTTGGGTTTCCGTCCCGAGAATTACTCGTCCGAACGAACGGCGCGACTTCTCGCTTCGTCGGCGTTGCGACGAGCGCGAACGTTGGTCGACGCGGAACGAGCGAACGCCCGCGCCGCCTCCGAAATTGAAAAAGAAAACCAAAACAAAGAAATCAACGACGGCGCTAATTTCAACCTTTCCGCGTTTTCTCTCGTCGGCGTCGGGGCGACGGCGTCCCTTGTTTCCGACCGTCCGAAACGAGGCGAACACCGGATTTTTTGCGCGGTCGAGACGTTTTTCGAAACGTTTTCGGCGACGCTGACGCTCGAAAAAGGCGCCCGCGACCGCGCCGCCGAGGAACGGCTCGCCGCCGACTTTGTTTTGACCGTTTTACTCTTCGCCGCCGAAAACGCGGTCGACCGAGCCGCCGCGCTCGGCCTCGACGCTAAAATCGCAAACGCCGCCGAATCGCAACTTAACGCGCCGCTTCCGCCGCTTTCTCCAACCGCTTGGCGCGAATTTTCCGCTCCGATTCCGGCGTCGGAGTTGCTGCCGCTCGGGCCCGACGACGTCGCGTCGATTTCTTGGGCGACGCTTGACGCGGTCGGCTCGGCGTTCCTCTTCGACCTTGACTCGACGGCGTTTCCGCGTCCGTTCCCGAAAGTCGCCGCGCTCCGCTTCGAGGCCGGAAAAGCCAACGCCGTCCGGTTCGCGCCGACGTCGCCAACAAAAGAATCGCAAGACTTAACTTCCGCTCCGTTCCGAAACGCTCTCGACGCGCCGTCGACCGTCGAAACGCTTTATCCCGGCTCGTTCAATCCGCCGCATCGGGCGCATCGCCGCGTCGCGGAGTTGGCCGCCGAGAAAACCGGCGCTCCGGTCGCGTTCGAGCTTTCCGTTCGCAACGTCGACAAGCCGTCGCTCGACGCGCTCGAAATTTCGCGACGTATTGAAGCGCTTCAAAAAGCGGCGCCGAACGTTCCGATTTGGACGACGAACGCGCCGCGCTTCGTCGAAAAAGCGGCGCTCTTTCCCGGTTCGACGTTCGCGCTCGGAACCGATTCGGTCGTTCGGCTCGGCGACGCAAAGTACGAGAACGGCTCGACTTCGCGCCGCGACGCCGTCTTGGAACGCTTGGCGGAACTCGGCGCTCGTTTTCTCGTCTTTACGCGCAAAATCGACGGAGCCGTCCGAGCGCCGGAGTCGCTTCCGCTCCCGAAACGGCTGCGAACGCTTTGCGCCTTCGTCCCGCCGGAAGAATTTTTAGACGACGTTTCGTCGACCGCGCTCCGCCAAAAAACGCAAAATCGGGAACGCTAAAAAACTAACGACGCCGTGTAAAATAAAGTCGTCGACTTCGCGTAACATTTCAATAATGACGCAGCGTCGTCGTTTTTTTGTCGCGCTAGTTTTCTCTCGGCCTCCAACGACGCGTCCGGAAAACTTCGCCCTAACGCCCGTCTTTTAATATTTTATTCAAGAATCACGCAACTCGGCTAAAACCCTA
>JAFSFF010000553.1 GCA_017435375.1 Thermoguttaceae bacterium | reverse complement strand
GAATCCGGCGAGCGAAGAAGCGTCGCGGCGATTTTTGCGCGCGACGGCGTTCGTCGGCGTCGCGATTTTGATCGCTTGCGTCGGTTTGCTGATCGACTTCGGCTCGAAGCGCGTCGCGTCGCCGGAAACCGCAAGTTCGCCGATAGCGGTCGTTTACCGTTCGGTCGCGGAGACGTTCGGGCTGGTCGACCGCTTCGACGACCCGCGCGCGGCGGCCGGTTGGCTGCGTTATTATTGGTTCCGGCTTTCCGACTGGGCGGTTCCGTTCGGTTTGATTTTCGTCGTCGCGCGGTCGTTGGCGATCGGTTGGCGGCGGTTCGAGCGGGAAGGGGCGACCGGTTTGGGCGTCGAGCGGCGAATCGCGGCGACGCTCGGTTGGTGCGCTGTCGCGGGCGTCGGTTATTGGATCGCCCGAAGCGGGTTCGAGGAAACGGCGCGGACGTTGGCGTCGGCGAACGCGATTCCCGGGACGATTCCGCTGCCGAAGCCGACCGAAGACGTTTCGTTCGCGGCGACGGTCGTCGCGTTTTCCGGCATCTTGGCGGCGCTCGGCGTGTTGGCGGCGTTCGGAGCGTCGCGGCAAGAAAAGTCGGACGAAAACGGAGCGAAAGCGGACGGCGTCGGACGGCGGACGGCGCGAGTCGTCGCGACCGGCTGGGCGTTTTGGTGCGTCGTTTTGTTCCTCGTCGCCCCGACTTGGCGGCTCGCGACGTTCGTTAATTTGCGCGGAACGCATGTGATCCCGCGGAGCGCGCCGCCGAAAGAGTCGATCGCCGACGGTTGGCTCGACGTTTGCCGTTGGGCCCGCGAAGCGACGTCGCCGGACGCCGTTTTCCTCGTTCCGCGCGGTTGCGACTCGTTCAAATGGGAAGCCCAACGCGCCGAAGTCGGCTCTTGGAAGGAGATACCGCAGGACGCCAACTCGATCGTTCGCTGGTTCCGCGATATGGAACGGCTGTACGCGACGCCCGGAACGAAGCGCGATTCGGCGACTCGGTGGACGTCGCCCCTCGTTTGCGTTTTCGCGATGCGCGGTCGCGACCAAATTTTGAAACAAAGCGCGGAAATGGGGTATCAGTTCGCGATTCTGGAGACGCCGCCTTACGTCCTGATCGCGTATCCGGAGTTAATGAAGAACTTAGAAGCGTTTTGGGAAGCCGACGAGGTTTACCGCAACGACCAATATATCGTGTTGCGACTCGACAAAACCGCCGAAATTAAGGAAACGCGCAAAACGGCGGCGGAGAAGGGGAACGCGGCGGCGCCGGAGTCGGCGGAATGACGAAAAACGGCGGAAGCGGCAAGCGCGAAAGGGCGTCGGGGTGAGCGTTGGAAGCGGAAGCAAGGAGAACGGCGTCGGCGCCGTCGACCCGGAAGCGTTCCGAGCGCGTCCGAATCGGCTAACGACGCCGCGGCTCGAGCTGATTCCGCTAACGCTCGACGAATTCGCGCTTTACCTGTCGGACGTCGACGCGTTGGCGCAAGAACTCCGATTGGCCGAACCGCCGAGCGAACCGGACGCCGAAACGCGCGCCGCGCTGAATTGGCTCTTCGAAAACGCGCTCGCGCTCGACGCCGCGTCGCTCTGTTGGTCGACCCTTTGGACAGCGGTTTTGCGGAGCGAGAACCGCGTCGTCGGCTTCCTCTGTTTTAAAGGCCCGCCGCGACCGCTCTTTGATTTTTTGAAAACGGCGCTGGATTTTAAACTTAACCTTGAAACCGTCGAGCGGAACGTCGCGCCAACCGCCGTCGTCGGGAACGCTCGACGCGCCGAAACCGCTCGAACCGCCGACAACGAGCGAGCGGAAACCGACGAAACCGGCGCGCTAACCGCCGTCGTCGAAATCGGATACGGCGTCGACGAAGCGTTTCGCGGACTCGGTTTGGCGACCGAGGCGGTCGGCGCGCTCGTCGATTGGGGGCGCGGTCGGGAGGACGTCGACGCTATTCTCGCCGAGACCTTGACGGCGAACCTCCCGTCGCGCCGAGTCTTGGAAAAATGCGGTTTTCGGCGTCGCGGCGAATCGAGCGACGCTCTTTTTTGGCGCGTCGACGTTTCGCGTCGAGCCGACGAAAAAGACGGTTTTTGATTTTTCTTTTTTTGTCGCGATAAACGTCGCCGGAAACGCGGGACGCCGCGTTCGACGGCGCCTTTCGACGACTGTTTTGGAAGACGCCGTCGGCGTTTCGGACGGTCTCGTTCGGGCGTCGCGGCGTCGCGGCGTCGTTGGGGAAGGGCGTTTTTAACCGATTGAACGGTCGGCGTTTAAAGCGTTGGACGTTTAAGCGTTTTCGTCGACGAGCGAGACGACGCGAACTCGCGATTCTTCGACGACGCGGATTTTGCCTTCGCGGGCGAGCCAGCCGATTCCCTCCATCACGTAGTCGCGCGGCGCGCCGATTCGTTTGACGATCGCGCTGACGCTTTGCTTCCCGTGATAGCGCAGAATCGTCCAAATGCGCCCCGCCATCGTTCCCATCGCCGGCGTTTGGTCGCGCCCGCTTTCCAAGCCTTCGCCGTTCCAAATCGAAGTCGTTTCGGACATTGCGTTTTTCCTTTCGTTAGGTCGTTGTAGGTCGTCGAGCGTTCTTCGCGGCGGCGTTTTTGATTATTTTGTCGCTGAAACGAAAATCGACGTTTTCAAAGCCGCTTGGAAAGCCGCCTCGCGAGTTCGGCGAACGCGTCGACGCGGCGTCGACGTCGCGTTTTTTCCGTTCGGCGTTAATTTACCTCGTTGAAATTGCGACGGAGCGGAGGCGCGACTTTTTTCAACGGCGGCGGCGAGAGCGGGGGAAACGGTCGCGGAAAAGTTGACGCGAGCGGTCGCGGCGGCGCGAAGCGCGAAATTTTCGCGTCGCGACGGCGAACGGTTCGACCGTTTTTGACGGTCGCGCGGGCGAGCGAACCGCGTCGACGGCGAGAGTTTAGCGGTTAAAACGGTCGCGCGGACGCGGCGGCGAAGGTTTCGCGTTAAAGTCGGGCGACGCCCTTTCGGAAATTTCGATTTTGTATATAATAAGGAAAGAACTTACTTTCGCAATCGACGCGAGCGCCGCCGTCCGTCGACGGAGCGTTCGCCGTAAATCCCGCAATTCGGCGATATAGAAGGAAATAAGAGCGATGTCGAAATTGACGCAGTCTCCCGCTTGGCAAAATCTCGAACAACATCAAAAGGAAATGGCGCCGGTTCAAATGCGCGATATGTTCGCGAGCGACCCGGATCGCTTCAATAAATTCTCCGTCGAGTTCGGCGGGATTCTCTTCGACTACTCGAAGAACCGAATCAACGAAAAGACGGTCGATCTCCTCGTCGCGCTGGCCGAGCAAGCGAAGGTTCGCGAAATGGCCGAAGCGATGTTCACCGGCGAAAAAATCAACGTTACCGAACGTCGCGCCGTTCTGCACACCGCGCTTCGCAACCGTTCGAACAACCCGGTTTACGTCGACGGCAAAGACGTGATGCCCGACGTCAACCGCGTCTTGGCGAAGATGAAGGATTTCAGCGACCGCGTTCGCGACGGTCGTTGGACGGGTTACACCGGCAAAGCGATCACGGACGTCGTCAACGTCGGGATCGGCGGCTCCGACCTCGGCCCCTGCATGGTCTGCGAAGCGCTGACGCCGTATCAAACGAACCTCCGCGTTCACTTCGTTTCGAACGTCGACGGGACGCACGTCGCCGAAACGGTTAAGCGTCTGAACCCGGAAACGACGCTCTTCATCGTCGCGTCGAAGACGTTCACGACGCAAGAAACGATGACGAACGCCGAGTCGGCGAAGGCTTGGTTCCTCGCGACGGCGAAAGACGAAGCGGCGGTCGCGAAACACTTTGTCGCGCTCTCGACGAACCGCGACGAAGTCGTCAAATTCGGGATCGACCCGGAAAATATGTTCGAGTTCTGGAGCTGGGTCGGCGGGCGTTACTCGCT
>JAFSFF010000552.1 GCA_017435375.1 Thermoguttaceae bacterium | reverse complement strand
GCGTTAACGCTTGGCGTCGCGGCGCTAACGGCGGCGTTAACGGCGGCGTTAACGGCGGCGTTCGGAGCGGAGCCGGGCGAGTCGGCGTCGTCGGCGGTCGCGACGTTGGGGGCGCGAATCGAAGCGCTTCCGTTCGTTCCGGCGGGCCCGGTTCGACCGGTCGAGGGATTCGACGCGTTCGGCGGCGATTGGAAAGTCGTCGACGGCGAAAAAGACGCAAACGGCGCGAGCGGAGCGTTCGTTTTCGGTCGCGGCGACTCCGGTTCGCGGCTGACGTTCGCCGAGAGCGCTTGGGCGACGGCGAAGCGCGGCGAAATCGAGCTTTCGGTTCGTTTCTCGGAGGCGCAAGCGGGCTTTTCCGGGCTCTGTTTCAAAATTTCCGATTCCGGCGTCGGCGCGGACGCGTTCAACGGGTACGAGATCGGCTTCGACCCGAGCGCCGGGCTCGTCAATTTGGGCGAACACCGCAAAAATTACAACCGACTTCAACTGATCGAAACGCCGCTTCCGGTCGGGAAAGCGTTTCGACTCCGCGTCGCGTTCGACGAAACTGGGTTCGACGTTTATCTCGACGGCGAGAAAAAGGGCTCGTTCCGCGCCGAAAAGTTGCCGGAAAAGGACGCGCTTCGGGCCGGAACGTTCGCGTTGCGCCTTTGGCAAAACGACGTCGAATACGGCGATTTAAGGGTGAAACTCCTTGAAAACGCCGACGGAGCGTTCGACGCCGACGGGAAAACGGTCGACTGGACGCCGATTCCGTTGACCGCGACGCCGAAACCGACCGGCGAATATCCGGAAACGCTTGCGCTCGAAGACGTTCCGCCCTTTATTTACGTCGCTCGCGGAATGCTCAATCGCGCCAACTCCGTCGGAAACGACCTTTGGCAAGCGACGCCGAAACGCCGCGGCTGCGCGATTCGCCGCGTCGACCCGACCGACTTAAGCGCCGGAGCGAAAACGATCTTCGAAGACCCGAACGGTTCGATTTACGACATGAACCTTTCGTTCGACGCGTCGACGATTTTCTTCTCGTACCGCCCGGAAAGCTCCGAATTTTGGAATATTTGGAAGATCGGCGTCGACGGAACCGGCTTGACCCAACTAACCGACGGCCCGTTCTTCGACGTTTCCCCGACGGAAGCGGCGGACGGGCGAATCGTCTTCGTCTCGACGCGGCGCTTCGGACGCACCGTTTGCCAACCGGGCCCGGCGTCGAACCTCTTTACGATGAACGCCGACGGAAGCGATATTCGTTGCGTCAGTATGAACACTCTTTCCGACTTCAACCCGCAGTCGCTCCCGGACGGGCGAATCCTCTTCACGCGTTGGGAATATATCGACCGCGACCTGACGTACCGCCAGTCCCTTTGGACGCAAAACCCGGAAGGAACGCTCTACCAACTTTATTACGGGAACACGATTCGCGATTTCGGCTCGATTCTGCACGCGCGCCCGTTCCCGAACGGTTCGTCGTCGCAAGTAATCGCGACGTTCGCGCCGCACCACGGCTACCCGCACGGCGCGATCGGCGTCGTCGACCGAAGCGCCGGAATCGAAGCGCCCGCCGGAGAGGGCTTCGTTTATTGGACGAAGGAGTTCCCGGTCGTTCAAGATATTTCCCGCGATTACGCTTACCGCGACCCGTTCCCGCTCGACGAGACCCGGGCGCTTTGTTCGTTTGGCGACGCGACGTCCGTCTTGGGCGCCGACGCCGACGGCAAGCGGGAGCGGTATCGAATTTGGCTCCTCGACTGCGACGGCGAAAAACGGCTCCTTTGGGAAGAGCCGGAACTCGGCTGTTTTTGCCCGATAGCGTTGGTCGAAACGCCGACGCCGCCGACGCCCGCGTCGCGAATCGTCGACCCGGAAATGAAGGTGAAGCTGCGTCCGAAACTCGCCGCGAACGAAGTCGCCCCGGCGCCGCGTCGCACCGACGGAATAGAAGCGGCGGGTTCGACCGTCGCTCCCTTTAAAGCCGCGCTCGTCGACGATTGGGGAATCCCGGAACGAACGAATCTTCTCGACGGCGACCCGGCGGGACAAGTCGTTTTGGCCGACGTTTACGAAGGCCTGCAACCTTACGTGAAGCGCGGCGAGGTGAAGTCGATTCGCATTATGGAGCAAATCCGCAAGAGCGAAGAACTCCGCGACCGCGCGTTCGACCAATCGCCGTCGATGTCGGTCGCGACTTATTACGCCAAGCGGTGTTGGGGCGAAGTTCCGGTCGAGGAAGACGGGAGCGCGAACTTTTACGTTCCGGCCCTTCGCGAAATTTACTTCCAAGCGTTGGACGCGCAAGGTCGCGAAATCCAGCGGATGACGAGCGCGGTTCAGTTTATGCCGGGCGAGTCGATAGGTTGCGTCGGCTGCCACGAAGACCGCGATTCGATTCCGGCGACGGCGCTCGATACGAGTCGGCGACCGAAAGCCGCGGAGCGCGCCCCGAGCGTTCCGGTCTTGCCCGCTTATCTTTACGAAGCGCAAAAAACGCGAATCGAAACCGGCGGCAACGCGACGCTCGACGCCGGCGTCGTCGACTATCCGAGCTTGGTGCAACCGGTGTTGGATCGTTACTGCGTCCGCTGTCACGAGGGCGCGAACCCGGCGGGCGGTTGCGATTTGAGCGGCGACGCGACCCGATTTTTCAGCGCGTCGTACGATTCGCTGACGTGCCGCAGTCGGTCGTATCGCCAAGCGGATATGTTCGACGGTTCGCTCCCGCCGGATCAGGTCGCGCTCGGAAAGCCGCTCGTGCAGTTCTATTGGCTCCTTTACACGACGTCCGGCGTCTGCGTTCCGTATACGTCCGGGGCGCTTGCGAGCCGTTTGCCCGACTACTTCAAGCCGGAGCATTGCGAAACGGAAGTCGACGCCGAGTCGTTGGCGCGAATTAACTTTTGGCTCGACTCGAACGCGATTTACCAAGGGACTTACGCTTGCGCGCGCCCGAAATCCGCCGGTCGCCGCGACCGTTGGGCTCCGCTCGACGGTTCGGGCCGCGCCGATTGGTTTGAGAAGGAGTTGAAGCCGATTTACGACGCGAAGTGCGCGAGTTGTCATCAAAACCTCCTCGGCGGCAACCGCGACCTGCCGGGCGTTCACGACACGACGAATATCGACTGGACGGGCCGTTTCGGCTGGATTAACTTGACGCGACCGGAAAACAGTCCGCTTTTGACGGCGCACCTGCCGAAGGAGGCGGGCGGTCGCGGCCTTTCGACCGAGCCGACCGTCGACGGCGCGTCGCCGAAATACGTCTTCGCGTCGAAAGCCGACCCGACTTGGCAAACGCTCTTGAAGGCGATAAAACGCGGCCAAGCGGACGCCGAAACGCGACCCGAAGCCGACCGTCCCGGTTTCCAAGGCGCGCGTCCGGAGCCGTAATCGCCGCCGTCGCGAAGGTTAAGTTGCGCCGCCGCTTGGGAAACGGGGAAACGGCGGCGTTTTCCGTTTTATTTTATCGCCGATATTTTTAACGTTATATTGAGGAGTTTTCGCAATGCAAACGAACGAACCGTCCGCCGTTAATCCCGCCGAATCCGTTGTCGTCGATGTCGTGTCGCGTCCGAAAAATCGCCGCCGTCTTATTTTCCTTCTCGTTTTTCTTCTTGCGCTGTTGGCCGTTTTGGGCGAAGAAGCGGCGCGTCGGGCCGCGTCGGTCAAAACGACCGGCGAAGAGGGCGCCTTCGCTTACGAGACGGTCGGGTTGAGCGCGACGATTACCGGTTTGCTCGACAAAAACGCGACGGAAGCGGTCGTTCCGGAGAAAATCGGCGGACGTTCGGTAACGAAAATCGCCGCCGCCGCGTTTGCCGACTGCGCGTCGTTGACGAAAATCGAGCTGCCGCAAGGGATTCGCGAAATCGGTTCGAACGCTTTCGACGGTTGCTCCGCGCTGCGAACGATAACGCTTCCGGCGAGTCTCGAAACGCTCCGCTCGGCGTTCGACGGTTGTTCGGCGTTGGCGGAAATCGCCGTCGCGCCGGGGAATAAGAATTATCGTTCGGTCGACGGCGTCCTTTTTAGCGCGGACGGCGGAACGCTTTTGCTTTACCCGACGGCGAAAGCGGCGGCGGAGTACGCGGTTCCGGACGGGACGGAAAAGATCGCGTCGTCGGCGTTCCGCGACTGCGCGTCGTTGACGGCGATTACGTTCCCGGCGTCCGTTCGCGAACTCGGCGGCGAAACGTTTTACGGTTGCGTCGCGCTCCGAACGGTCGCGCTTCCGGACGCCGTCGAAACGATTCCGGCGTCGGCGTTTTTAGGTTGCTCCGCGCTTTCGGAAGTGAAGTTCCCGAAACAACTTAAAGCGATCGCGCCGCACGCGTTCATCGGTTGCGAGAGCTTGACGAGCGTCGCGTTCCCGGACGGTTTGACGTTGATCGGCGACGACGCGTTCGAGGACTGCGTTTCGTTGGAATCGGTCGCTTTCCCGAGCGGTCTGAAGGTTGTCGAACCGGGCGCGTTCGGCGGTTGCGTCAAATTGTCGAGCGTCGTTTTCCGGAACGGTCTTAAAACGATCGGCGACGAAGCGTTTTCCGGTTGCGCGTCGTTGACGGACGTCGATATTCCGGCGAGCGTCGAGGAAATCGGACGCCGTTCGTTCGTCGGTTGCGCTTCCGATTTGAGCTTATCGGGCGACGCCGGTTCTTACGCGGAGGAATACGCCGAGAAAACCGGAATCCCGTTCGCGGTTTATCCGGAACCGTAAACGCCGCGTTTGAAAATGTTTAGCGAAAGAGACGCCAATGTCTTGCGATAAAACTTGCGCGTCGGCGAACGAGCTTTTCCGTTGGGAAGTCGACTCGACCGGAGGCGTTATTATCGCCGCGTTTCTCGACGACAATGCGACGAGCGTCGACGTTCCGGCGCAAATCGACGGCAAACCGGTCGTCGAAATTGGCCCCGGCGCGTTTTCGTTGCGTCGAGCGCTAATGAAAATTCCGTTCCCGGCGGGTTGGCAAACGGTGAGAAACGGAGCGGTTAGCCGTCGCGGTCGACGTTGGCCTTAATTGGACGGCGTCGCGACGGGCGAACGAAGAAAAAGGGCGATTTTCCCAAAAAACGACGTTTTTTGAATTTTTCGCGTAAAATTGGGACGCGTCGACTCTAGAATATAAAGAAACGACGTTTCCGCCATCGCGGCGCAGCGTTGGGGCGACGTTCGCTCGTCGACAAGACCGACCGAAACGCGCCGTTGCGTTCCGTCGACGTTTGACCGTTTCGGCGTTCGCGTCGGTTTTGTCCCTTATTTAACTTTATTATTTTAGGAGCGTTCAATGTCCGTTAAAAATAGGTTCAAAAATTTCGAATGGCTCGTCGACGACGCCGGCGTTACGATAACGAAATTCCTCAAAAAAGGCGCGACGAGCGTCGACATTCCAAACAAAATCGGCGGAAAACCGGTCGTCGCGATTGGCGCCGCGGCGTTTTACGGTTGTTCTTCGCTTAGAAAAGTCTCGTTTCCGTCGAGATTGCGAACGATTGGCTTTAGGGCGTTTTCCGGTTGTTTTTCGCTTACGGAAGTCTCGTTTCCGTCGAGATTGCAAACGATCGGCGACGACGCGTTTTCCGGTTGTTTTTCGCTTTTGGAAGTCTCGCTTCCGGAGGGCTTGCAAACGATCGGCGACGACGCGTTTTCCGGTTGTTCTTCGCTTACGGAAGTCTCGCTTCCGGCGGGCTTGCAAACGCTTGGCGACCGCGCGTTTTACGGTTGTAAATCGCTTTTAAATTTTGGGGTTGCCAAGGGGAACGCGAATTTCCGTTCGGTCGACGGCGTTCTTTTTAGCGCGGACGGTAAAAAGCTACTCAAGTATCCCTGCGGGCGTCAAAAAACCGAGTATGTCGTTCCGGACGGCGTCGTAGAGATCGCCAAGAGCGCTTTTTACAAGTGTGAATCGCTTAAGGAAGTTTCGCTTCCGGAGGGTTTGCAAACAATTGACAGTTGGGCGTTTTTCGGTTGTTCTTCGCTTAGGAAAGTCTCGTTTCCGTCGGGATTGCAAACGATTGGCTTTAGGGCGTTTTTCGGTTGTTCTTCGCTTACGGAAGTCTCGTTTCCGTCGGGATTGCAAACGATCGGCGAAGAGGCGTTTTGCGATTGTAAATCGCTTGGTAACGTTTCGCTTCCATGCGTGAAAATTGGTAAAAATGCGTTTGGGCGCTCATTGCCGGCCCCCGGCGACCCGTTTTACTGGGCCGAGCGCGGCGGGGTATATGCGGATTGGGGGAACCCGTTTTTTTGACGTTTGCGCACCCAACGAGAAGCCGAGCGCGGCGGCATATATCGGATTAGGGTGGGGGAGAATAGAGGCGGGAGTCTTGGACTCAACCGATTGCGTTAACTCTTGTGGCGCCAAGGGAGGCGTCGCAAGAGTTAACGCGCTCGCCGACGTTAACGCTGTTGGTCGCGGTCGACTTTCGCCTTAATGGGGCGAGCGTCGCGACGAAACGGCGGAGGCGCGGCGATTTTCCCCTCAAAAAAACGACGTTTTTTGAAATTTTTCGCATAAAATTGGGCCGCGTCGACTCTATAATATAAAGGAACGACGTTTCCGCCGTTTTTGCCGACGGACGTCGCGATAACGAGTTGCAGTAAAACGGCAAGCGGAGCCGTTGGGCTCGGAAATATTGGAATTAACGCAACGAGGGGAGTTGAGAAAAATGGGAATAACGGGGCCAGACACACCAATGGATCGATGGGATATGGATATGGAAGAGCACGTGACAAAACTGCTAGAGTTGAAAAAGCTATGGCCGTCTCGCGAAAAAAGAAACTTCTTAGCCGAGGCGGCGGCCACTATGCGCCATAGGACGCCTGAAGAACAGCGCGAGTGGGAAGAAAGACACCCCGGATTTATGAGCGCGAGCGAGGGCGCTAGTCTCCGATATTGGAGGGAATCGGAGAACTGAGGCGAGTTATGCGAAGGTTGGAGCGTTTGCTCGTATTCGTATAAATATGAAGGACGCTACTTAACTCTTTGCGTCGCGGAGGAACGCGCTCGTCGAAAACGGAATCCCGGCCGAAGCGGCGCTATCGCAAGCGGGAAAACGGCGAAGAAAGACGCGAAAACCGGCGTTCGTTTCGGTGGAAAATCCGAGCGAACGCCGGTTGCGTTTGTGTTGCGACGTTTGTTAAACACTGTCGTTTAACGGTTTAGAGCGGCGACAGACGAGACCGCCGTCGACGTAGACCGCGGAGCCGGTCATATAGCTTCCCGCTTTCTTCGAGAGGAGAAGAATCGCCGCGCCGATCAGTTCGTTCGGGTCGCCGCAACGGGGCGTCGGGGCGCCGTTCATAATGTTCGCGACGCGCTGTTCGCCGAGGAGTTTGCGGTTCTGTTCCGCCGGGAAGAAACCGGGGCAAATCGCGTTGCAACGAACGCCTTGCGACGGCGTAAGAACGGGAGAACAAAAACCGGCGTTCGGGCGGTTGGAATATCCGCGCGAACGCCGGTTTCGGCTTGCGTTTCGACGGCGTTTGACGGGAATTGACCGTTCCTGTTGAACGCCGTCGTTTAAATTGGCGACGCGTTGGAGCGCCGGCGTTTGGCGATTTAGAACCAGCTGCAGGTGAAGCCGCCGTCGACGTACACCGCGGAGCCGGTCATGTAGCTGCCCGCTTTCTTCGAGAGGAGAAGAATCGCCGCGCCGACCAGTTCGTTCGGGTCGCCGTAACGTCGCATCGGCGTGCCGTTCATAATGTTCGCGACGCGCTGTTCGTCGAGGAGTTTGCGGTTCTGTTCCGCCGGGAAGAAACCGGGGCAGATCGCGTTGCAACGAACGCCTTGCGACGCGAACTCTTGCGCGATGTTTTGCGTCAGGTTGACGACGCCCGCCTTCGACGCCGCGTAAGCGAAAACGCGGGAAAGCGGCTTGTCCGAGTTGACGCTCCCGATGTTCAAAATCGAACCGCCGTCGTCGTTCTTAAGCATCGATTCGATAAAGACTTGGCAAGAAAGCATCGTCCCCTTCAGGTTGACGGCGAGGATTTTGTCCCAATGATCCGGGTCGACTTCCAAGAACGGGTTGCCGACGTTAATTCCCGCGCAGTTCACGAGCATATCGACCTTGCCGGTCAGTTTCAGCGCTTCTTCGCGAAGTTCGATAAGCGACGCTTTGTCGGTAACGTTGACCGTTTTCCAAACGGCTTCGATTCCCTCGGCGGTCAGTTTGTCGACCGCGGCTTGGCAAGCGTCCGGGTTCACGTCCGCGACGACGATCTTGGCGCCGTTTTTGCCGAGACCGGTCGAGAGGCAAAGACCGAGCGCGCCGGCGCCGCCGATCACGACCGCGACTTGGCCGTTCATTCCGAAAAGGTCGTTCAAATATTCCGCGTTCTTCATAATATCGCCTTTGTTCAAAAAGGATGGATAAAACGGGCAAAAAATGACGAAAAAGTCGCGACGGCGTTCAACGAGCCGCTCGACGCGACGGGATGTTCGGAAAGCGCGAACGCTTATTTCACTCGGTTTTGCGCGTCGACTTTGACGACGTTCGGGACGTGCGCGGCGAGTTCCGCTTCGTCGTATTCGGCGTAGGTGATGATAACGAGGACGTCGCCTTTGTAGCCTTCGCGAGCGGCCGGGCCGTTGAGCATCACCGTCCCGGAGCCGGCGGGCGCTTCGATGGCGTACGTAACGAGGCGCGAACCGTTGTTGACGTTCAGAACGTGAACCAATTCGCCGGGAAGAATGTCGGCGGCCTTCAACAGGTTCGAATCGATCGCGATGCTGCCTTCGTATTCGAGGTTGCATTCGGTCAGGGTGGCGCGATGGATTTTCGATTTCAGCATAGTGCGGCGCATTGGGCGGCCTCTTTTCGGGATGGGGAGCAACGGGCGGGGTTAATATTAATAATAAGGACGGCGGCGCTCTCGCGTCGAGAGAACGAGCGAGACGGGCGGAAAACGCGCGTCGCTTTTTCTTCTTTATTATAACGCATCGCGACGATTGCAAAAGAGGAAGAACGGCGACGGAAACGAAAAAACGTCGGTTTTCTTTCGCCGCGAACGGGAAATCGCGGCGATTTTCCAACGTTTCCGGAGAGATTTTTGAGAAATTTGGCGTTCGACGCGGCGGGCGGCTTGTTTTTTGTCGCGTTCGCGGCTAAAATAGACGCGACGGCCGGAAACGTCGACGCGGAAACGAACGGCGCTTTAGGCGGCTTTTCCCTAGAAAACGATAAATCGGGTAAAACGGAGAAAATAAACAAAATGGCTATCGACGTTTATAAGGAATGGTTGAAAATCGAGGCGCCGAACCGTCCGCTGAACTATTATCAGCTCTTGAAATTTAATCGCTTCGAAGACGACCCGGCGGTCATTCGCAATCGTTACCGCGAGTTGAACGCTTACGTGCGCAAGTTCGCGACCGGCGATTTTATCGAGGAGTCGCAAGCGCTCTTGAACGAGTTGGCCAAGGCGATGCTCTGCTTGACCGACGCGGAACGGAAAGCCGAATACGACTTTTCGCTCGGGCGCAAGCAAGCGGCGGCGGAAACGTCGACGAGCGGGCGGCGAACCTTCGAAGGAATCGTCGTCGAGGAAAAACTCGCGACGCCGGAGCAGTTGAAGAAGGCGAAAAACTTGTCGGACGCGGTCGGGCTTCCGCTCCACCAGGCGTTGTTGCAACAAAAAACGGCGGAACCGGAGCGGATTATGATGGCGTACGCCGAGTCGGAAGGCTTGCCGTTCGTCAACTTGGAAGACGTTCCGGTCGACGAATATTACGCGCCGCAAATCGAACCGGCGACCGCGCGGCAACACTCGTTCGTCCCGGTGATGGCCGATATGGGCAAGCTGATTCTCGCGTCGCCGGAGCCGCTGAGTCTCGACGTCGAGGACGAATTGCGGTTGATTTTCGATATGCCGACTCGGTGCGCGATCTGCACGCCGCAACAGGTGAACGCGGCGATCGAAAAGTATTATCCGCGCGGCGCCGTTCGGCAAATTGTGAAACGCGACGCGGACGGAGGCGCCGCGCCGCAAGACGCGAAAGCGACGAAGGAAAAGGGCGCGAAGAAGGCGAAAGAGCCGCGCGAAACGGTCGAACTCTCCGCCGCCGCGAAGAAAAACCGAACGAAGCTCGCGCTTGTCTGCTTCAACTTCGGATTTATGGCCGGGATGTTCGGGATGAAGTTGGGAATGAGCGCGCCGACGTGGAAAGCGTTGGCGGTCGGCGTCGTCGTCGGGGCGATCGCGAGCGGAATCGCTTGGGCTTGCGCGCCGAAAGAAGTCGAAGGAGAGTAAGCGTCGTCGGGACGACGTCGTTTTTAACAACGTCGTAAGAAAACGCGGTCGCGTCGCCCAAAGACGCGACCGCCGCGACGATTAGCGATGAAAAAGACGATTAATTTTTGAAAAAATGGGACGTCGGCCCCGTTTCCGTCGGAAGTCGCGCCTCGTGCGAGCGGACGTATAACATAAACGCGCAAAGGAAAGCCGCGAAGACGCCGAGTCCGACGACGAGCGCTCGTCGCGCTTTTTCCGTTTCTTGTATCGCCGAGTGATATTGCGCCCGACGGTCGGCGAAAATCGCGCGGGTGAAGAAGTAAGCGGCGAGCGTCGCGCAAGGCGGGCAAACGATAAGTTCGAAGACGATTCCGAGCGCGTAACGAGCGGCGCGTCCGCGCGGTATCGTAACGCTCGACGTTTCCGGCGCAAACGCCGCGCGCCAAGCGTCGACGGCGCGCCAAAAGACGAGAAAGAGTTGAGAACGTTTCGTCGGACTCGTTTCGTCTTTCGCTTCGTTCGTTTCTTGTCGCGCCGTTTCGTTTTGCGCTTCGTTTGTCTCTTGTCGCGCCGTTTCGTTTTTCGCTTCGTTCGTTTCTTGTCGCGCCGTTTCGTCTTTCGCTTCGCTCGTTTCGAGTCGCGCCGCTTCGTTCGGCGTTTCGCTCGTTTCGAGTCGCGCCGCTTCGTTCGGCGTTTCGCTCGTTTGTTGACGAGACGTTTCGTCTTTCGCTTCGTTCGTTTCGAGTCGCGCCGGCTCGTCTTTCGCGTCAGGCGTTAAAGAACTCGTCGCGTCGTCGCGTCGCGACGGGGAGGACGCAAAGTTCGGAAGGACGATCGGAATCGTCGGGATTTCAACCGTTAACGCCGCGCCGCAACGGGGGCATTTTTCGTCGTACCAGCGCGTCGTCGCGCCGCATTTATCGCATTGGTAAAGCATTGATGGCGAACCGTTAAACGTTGAGACGATCTAGAAAAAAAGCCTTTTAAGGATCGGAAGCGACATATCGAACGCTTCGCAAAACGCTTTGAGCGCGACGCAAAGGAGTTCGAGGAAAATCCAGTTGCGAGCCGAAACGGCGCGCCGTCGAGCCGCGGTAAGAGCGCCGGTTTGGCGCGCTTCGCTCGATAAAATCGAATAAACGACGGCGACGAGAGCGCAAGGCCGCGTCCAAAGGAAAAAAAGGACGAGACTCGGCAAAAGGAAGTTTGGCGGCTCGCTTTCCAACCAACGCGACGACGGCGTAAAAATCGCCGCGAAGGAGCCCGCCGCGTCGCGCCCAAAGCGTCCGACGCCGGAGAAAAACCGCGTTCGCGACGGCTCGGAAGAACGCCAAAGCGCGACGCAGCAACGTTTAAAAAATAAAATAACTCCACCGAAAAGGAAAGCGACGATTCGTCCGAACGTCGCGAAAATTGTCGCCAACGCTCGATAAAAATCGTCGCTCGATTCAAGACGGGCGCCGCTCGACGGCGCCGCGTCGGCGAACGTCGCGGGAAGAGGCGCTTCCGGCGACGCGGTTTTCGCCGTCTCGACGAGCGTTTTAGTCGAAGCGGACGGGGCGTCGTCGAGCGCGAAAGGGGCGGCGCAATTCGAGCAAAAGCGGGCGCGTTCCGCGTTCGACGCGCCGCAACGTTCGCATTTTTTCATTGGAAAAATGTCGGCGAGGGAAGGAAAGATGCGGCGAGCGTCGTTCGCGTCGCCTTGACTTAAGTATAACGGCGTTTGCGGAGAAAACAACGGCGTTCGCGGAATTTTTTTATCGTCGAACGAGCCGACGTTTCGGCGAGCGCCGTTTTTTCGGGTTATTCGAGCGTAAAATCGACGTCGAACGTCGGTTCGCTTTGAATCTTTTGGTGAATCGGCAAGTGGCGATAGTAGACTTCGAGGATTAGGCAGTTCAGCGCGGTCGCGTAAAGCCGTCCGCCGGTTTGGCAGTGCCCGTCGGCGTTTTCCGGGTACCAACTTCCGCGTTCGTGCCCGTCGAGAACCTGCGTTTCGATCAGTTTGTCGCGAATCGCCCCGTTCCAACGCATCCAACGCGACCCGCCGACGTGGTGAACGAGCTGCGTCGCGTAATAGTTGTAATAAGGGTTCCTAAAATCGGGCCCGGCCGCGACGAGGCGGTCGACGCCTTTGAGGAGATTTTCGTTGTCCGGTTTCCAGTCGAGGTAAAGTCGGCAAAGGAGCCCGATGGCGTCGGTCGCGCCCGATTCGCTCGTTCCCGGCATATAGTAATAACGACTTCCGTCTTCGAATCCGACTTCGTCGCGGAGGAAGTGGAGCGCGCCGTCGAGGACGTTCGGCGAAACGTCGAGCGAACCGACGTAGCCGCTGCGAAGCGCCATCATCTGCCAACCGACGACGGACGTGTCGCCGGCTTGACCGGGCGTGTAACGCCAACCGCCGTCTTCGGGGTGTTGCGCGTTTTCGATGAAGCGAATCGCGGCTTGAGCGGCGTAACCGAGTTCGCGATTTCTTTTTTGCGCGCGAGGCGAAAGCATCGCGTAAGTTTCGCAAAGCGCGATCGTCGCGAGCCCGTGCGCGTACATTTGGCCGTCGTCGTTGAAACCGAGCCCGGCTTGTTCCGATTTGCCGTTTGCGACGAGGAAATTGATCGCGGCGGCGACGTTTTCTTTGTACTTGCCTTCGACCGGCGTGTGCCCGGCCGCGAGGAACGGAAGGACGGCCATCGCGGTCGCGGCGTTCGGCGAATTTTTCGTTCCGGGCGCCGAACACGGGCAACGATGTCCGAACGACCAAGAACCGTCGGCGTTTTGGTGTTCCGCGAGCCAAGCGAGCGCGAGCGCGACCGACTTTTCGCTTCCTTCGGTGCCGCCGCCGGACGCGAGCGCCGCCGCTTTGTTCGCGCCGCGTCCGGAGAGTTCGTCGCCGGTCAGCGAGCCGAGGAGCGAATCGACGTCGGCGGCGAGCGCGTCGGACGTCAAAGAGTCGTCGGCGAGCGAGAGGGGCGCGCTCGTCGGGTCGTCGTAGTCGGAAACTTCGGTGATTTCGGCGATATTTTCCGATTCCGCAAAATCTTCCGCCGACGTTTCGAACTCGACCTCTTCGTTTTCGGCGTTTTCGATCGCGTCGTCGAAGACTTCGTCGAAAACGAATTCGTCGCTCATTCCCGGTTGCGAAACGAGTTGCATCGGGTTGGGCAAATCGACTTTGATAACGAGCAAACCGAGCAGGAAGAGAAGAAGGAGGTGGACGACGGCGCTGGCGAGCCAACCGGGCGCGTCGTTGAACGCTTTTTCCAAAAAGGACGGTTGCCGAAGGAAATCGAATTCGTCGTCCGACTCCTCGGCGGGAGGCGGAACGGCGGCGACCGGCGCGGGCGTCGGTCGAACGGCGATCGCGTTTTCTTCGCCGCCGTTCTTTTTTTTATCGCGTCGACGGCGGAGCCAACCGCGTTTGTCGGTCGCGGGCGTCGTTTCGGCGGTCGGGACGTTCGTCGTCGCTTGGGGTTGCGTCGGGACGTTCGGCGGCGCTTGGGACTGCGTCGGGACGTTCGTCGGCGCTTGGGACTGCGTCGGGACGGGCGGCGGCGCTTGGGGTTGCGTCGGGACGTTCGGCGGCGCTTGGGGTTGCGTCGGGACGTTTGTCGTCGCTTGGGGTTGCGTCGGGACGTTCGTCGTCGCTTGGGGGGGCGTCGGGACGTTTGTCGTCGCTTGGGGCAGCGTCGGGACGGGCGGCGGCGCGACGGGAACGGCTCCCGACGGAAAACTGGGAACCGGAACGGTCGCGACGAGAACGGTCGAGCCGTCGGGCGCCGTCAACGGAATGGACGCGGCGTTGGGGACGGCGACGAGGACGGTCGGGGGCGCGACGGACGAAACGACCGGCGGCGCGAGCGGAGGGGCGGTCGTCGCGGCGGACGTTTGCGAATCGTAAGGCGCGACGACGGGCGGCGTCGGCGCGGCGCGTTTTGGAATCGGAATCGGGCGTTCGGAGTCGGCGCGCGTCGAAACGAATATCGGCGTTAAATTGGATTTGCGTTTTGGAATCGGAATCGGGCGCTCGGAGTCGGCGCGCGTCGAAACCAGCAACGGTCTTTTGGCGCTTTGCGACGGTCGCGGCGGGAGGGGC
>JAFSFF010000551.1 GCA_017435375.1 Thermoguttaceae bacterium | reverse complement strand
CCATCAGGCTGCCGCCGAGTTTGACGACGACGGTGGCGCCGCGGTGTTCGCGGATCCATTTCATCGCTTCGATAAGAACGTCGGCTTTGCGGCTAACTTCTTCGATCGAGTTGAAGGAAGCGGCGTTGGGGCTCGTTTGATCGGACATAGCGCGGACTCCTGCGCAAGGGCGAGAGGCGGGGGGGGGACGAGGCGCGTGCAAAGCGACTCGCGAAAACGGAACGGAAGACGACGAGCGTCGAAAGGGCGCAAAAAGGGCTCGGCGGCGTCGCTTGGCGGGCGGAAACCGTCGCGCGATTAAAACGAATAAAAGGTTTTGCCAACCGCGCGCCGACGCGATAACGTCAAAAGCGCGCGATTCGCAAAACCTGTTTCGCTAAGGAAAGCGTTCGGGCGATTTTCTAACGTCGGAATGCGGAACGTCGCGTCGCGGCGCCGCCGGTTTGGCGAAACAACTCAACCGAACCGCGAACTAAGCGGCGACGCGGAAAAAACCGCGCGGTCGACTTTTCGAGCGAAGCTCCGGCGTCGAAAATCAAAGGGCGAAACTCAGTCGCCGACGTACGGCATCAACGCCATGAAGCGCGCGCGTTTGACGGCGGCGGCGACGGCGTGTTGGCTGACGGCGGAGCAACCGGTCTTACGACGGCTGATGATTTTGCCTTGACGGCTCGTCAGCTTCTTGAGGAGTTCGACGTCTTTGTAGTCGACGAACATCGGGCGCGGACGTTCGCCGTTGACGCTCAACGGATCGCGTTTCTTGCTGCGGATCTTCGCCTTGGAACGTTTGCGATTGATACGATTCTTTTTGAATGCAGGAGGTTTAGACATATTATTTACCAACCGTGTGTGTTTTCTTCCGCCGAGGCGCCGGAACCGAAAAGCGGGACGACGCTAGGGCGTTTGCTCGAAATACCGTTTAATATCCCAATATACATAAAGAGTCGCGCGTCGCAAGGGGGGAGACGAAAATTTTTTTCATCTTTTTTCCTTTTTTTGACGGAACGATTCCTAAAAAACGCGTTGAAGGAAACGTCGCGTTAAAATAGGTAAAAAAACGACGATCCTTTAAGGTTCGCCGTTTTGCGTATTTTGCGCGTTTAGGTTTTTTTGCCTAACTTTCTTTGCGCGACGTTTCTTCGCCGCTTTTTTCCCAATTTCGACGCGAAACGGTTAAGCGTTCGTTTTCTTGTCGCAATTTTTCTTTTTCAAGTTCGGCGACGATTCGACCGGCGACGAGTTCGAGCGTCTCGAGTTCGCGCGTTTCGATTTCTCTTTTTTGATTCGAGAAGAACCAGAGCGTTCCGAGAATCGTCGTTTCGGAAGCGACCGGAACGCAAAGGGAGCAGTCGAAATCTTCCGGCGCTTTCCACGCTTCGGCCAAATAGACTTCGTTGAGGACGACGGCGCTGCCGAGGAGCGCTTCGACGTCGGCGCGGGCTCCTCTCAGGGGACGCGGCGGATCGAGAAAGCGGTCGGTCGGGAGTCCCCAAAGGGCGCGGATTTTGAGGCGAGTCGTTTCGTCGTCGAGGAGATAGAGCGCGGCGGCGTCGAAACCGCCGAGGGCTTTCGCTCCGGTTTTGAGAACGTCGCGAAGGCGGGCGGCGAGATCGGCGCTTTCGTCGGTCGATTCGACGTTCGGCGTCGCGGCGACGGCTAATTCGGCTTCGCGGGCGACGATTTCGGCGCGCCAACGATAATTTTCGCCGAGGGTCGTCGCTAAAGTTTCGGCCAAGGCGACGGCGTTCGACCAAGGGACGAGCGGTTCGACGTTGGGGGCCGAGCGGAGAACGAGCGCGCCAAAAATTTTAACGTTCGGGTCGCCGACGGGGATTCGGACGATTTTTTCGGAGGATTCCGGCGCGTTTTCGAGCGTTTCGCCGTCGGATGCGTCGTTTTCGGACGAACCGGCGCGGAAGAAGCGGAGGTCGTAACCGGCGACTTTTTGAAAGACGCGCAGGGCTTCCGGAAGGCTTCCGACGAACGGGACGTCGTTGGGATCGCACCATTTCTTTTTGACGGGAAAATCGCGAAAAGATCGGTCGCTAAAATTTTCGGGATTCATAAACAGGTCCGTTGCAGTTCCGCTGGTCGACGCTGAGCGTCCGCGTTTCGGTTCGAATCGGTTTCGAGCGATTCGAACAAAGAGAAACGCCGTTTTAAAACATCGAGGCGAGGGCGCGTCGCGTCGTCCGGGCTTGCGTATTTGCGTATATATAATTAATGACAAAAACGCGAAACCGACGTCGCGAATCGTTTTGACGCGGAGAACGCGCGCCGCGTCGATCGGCCCGATCGCCGTTGGGAACGGAGCGTTTTCGTCGGGCGGAAGAGCGCGAACCGAGAAACGCGAGTCCGCGGAGGGAACGTTCTCAAAACCGGCTTTCCTGCGTTCGACGAAGTTTAGACCGCGCGCGGCGGTTTGCTTGCTCCGTTTCTTTTTTTCACTTTGCTAAAATCGTCCGAACGCGAAAAAAATAAAATCAAAAGCGTTTTCGACAAGGTTTTTCCGGTCGCTCCGGTTGCAACGCTCGACGCGTTTTTTTGGGGAGAAAAAAAAGACTAGGCGCGATCGGACGCTAAAGTCGGCGCGTCGGACGCCGAAGGCGCGGCGCGACGCGGAGGGGTTGAAGGGGTCGCGCGGGTTAAGACGGCGAGGCGTCGGCGTTTGAGCGCGGCGCCGTTCGAATCAAAGGGGGAACGCGGTTGTTTAAACGATAGAATCGGCTCAATCGCCCGAATTGCGAAAAAATTTTCAAAAAAAGGGCGGGGGGGCGTTCCAAATTGCGCCTCTTCGGATTATCATTAGAATATAGACGAACCGCCGTCTCGGCTCGCCGAAAAAACGACGACGAAGGCGGCGCGCTTTTGGGGCCGTCGGTCGCCGTCGGCGGCGAGCGCGTTCGAAACGGCGTCGGGCGTTTTCGTTGTCGAAGAACGTCGAACGGATTGAATAGAAGGATTTCGAATGAAACGACATTTCGCGATTGGCTTGATTTTTTGT
>JAFSFF010000550.1 GCA_017435375.1 Thermoguttaceae bacterium | reverse complement strand
GTCGATTTTTTCCTTCGGAACCGTTTTCAGAACGCGGTTTCCGCCTTCGGCGCCGAGGTCGCCCAACATCAAGAGCGACTTCCCGGCGACGTCCAAGCGGAAAACGATCGTCGAGTTGTTGATCGCGTTCATCGTCAGCGACGTATCGAAGTCGTTGAGCGTTTCGATCGTCAGCGCGTCGCCGAATTTCAGGACGTCGCCCGGTTTCGTCGTAATCGTTTCGCCCTTGAAACGCTTATGCGCGGCGAAAAACTGCGCCGTTTCCCCTTTGCAATACGCTTCGTATTTGTCGAGCCAACTTTGTTCCGGGAAGTTGAAATAGAGCTTCTTAATATCGAGCGCGTCCGGGTTCGTCTCCATAATCCGGCAAAACGCGCCGAAGTGATCGGAGTGAATATGCGACATAATCCAAGCGTCGACTTTTCCGCCGCAATGTTTTTTAAGAAGCGCGGTTAAGTAATCCGCGTCGCCCGCCGTTCCGCCGTCGAAGACGACCGTTTCGCCGGTCGCGGTTCGGAAAATATACCCCATCATCTGCGACCCGGTTTGGCGCGGCGTTTGCCACATCGTTACTTTCGGCGCGTTCGGGTCGGCGGCGAACGAAACCTCGATCGCGTTATCCTCGGCGGAAAACGCCCATTTCGGCGAAACCAACCCCGATTTGAACGCCAACGGAGCGGCCAGCCCCAACGCCAAAAAAGTTCTTCTATCCATTTCCGTTCCTCCCGCGGGCCCGACGCCCTCCATTCTCAAAAAACGATAAAAACTCGACGTTGCCCAACGTCAAAAAAACGACGCGGCGCCGAACGCTCTCGACGCCGCGTCTAACCGTTATTTTCCATATCGGCGCGCAAATTTCAAGCGAAATCCGTTAAACGCGCCGAAAAAAGCGGAAAATTTTCCCGTCTCCGCTCGCTCAACGCGCCCAACGCCCCCAACCCGGCGCCGGAACGCCGAGCGCCGACGTAATCGCTTCAAGCAGTTCCCCCTCGCGCTCGACGACGACGCCGTCCGCCGCGACGCAACGGTAAAACGCCGTCAACAATTTTTGTTTCAAAATCGGCGTCGCTTGCGACAAGTCGTTGAGCGCCCGACTGAACGCGCCGAGCGTTCGCGTCTCGGGCGGCGTCGGCTCAAGCGCCAAATAGAAATACGACGCGCCCTCGTCGAACGCCTTGCGCGCCGCCGCTTGGTCGCCGGAAGCGCCTTCGCTCGCCAAGAACGAAAGAACCGTTCGGAACGGCTCGACGACGTCGTCGAAACGCGAAAAACGGATTTTCGTTCCCCGCGACAAGCGGAAATAAACGTCCAGTTCGCGAACGACCGACGCTTGGAGCGCGTATTCGAACAAGTCGAGCGTTCCGTCCGCCGCGCAAAGCGCCAAACTCGTTTCGCGCAACTTCCGATATTGAGCGATATTCGCCGTCTTCAACGCCGGAAGCGTCAGCCGAGCGACCGTCGAACGCGCCGCGAACGACGCTCCGGAAAGCGCGCTCAAAGCGACGGCGATCTTCGCGTCGAGCGCCGTCCCTTCCGCCTTGCGAACCGCTTCGAGTTGGCGCGTTCGAACCGTTTCGTTCGCGTCGGTCAAGAGCGCGTAAAGAACCGCCCGCGCGCCGTCGAAATCGGCCAAAAGCGGCTCGACTTCCGGCGGCGTTTGAGCGAGCAAACTCTCGGCGACGTCGAGCTTTTCCGCCGCTTGCGTCGCGATCGAATCGATCAACGCCGCCGCGACCGCCGTCCCCTTCGCGAAACGCTCCGACGACGACGCGCCGTTCGTTCCCGCGTTCCCGTTCGCTCCCGCGCGAACGCTCGCCGGCGTCCCGTCGTAAAGAGCGACGCCGAACCGACCGTCGTCGCTCGCGCCGCCGACGCGTTCGAAACGCCCGTCGAACGTCGGTTCGAGTCGCCGAATCCGCTCGGTCAAATCCGGGTGCGTTCGGAAAAGCGACTCCATAAAACCGCCGGAAAAAACGGAGCCGAAGAAGAGGTGCGCCATCTCCGCCGAGCGCGCCGCGTTCACCCGCGAACCTCCGGCCAAACCGCCGATTTTTTTGAGCGCTCCGGCCAAGCCCGCCGGATTCCGCGTAAACTGCGCCGCCGACGCGTCCGCCAAAAACTCTCGCTGTCGCGAAATCGCCGCCCGGATAACGTTGCTGAAAAAAACGCCGACCGAGCCGATAACGACCAACCCGAATGCGAACATCCAAATCGCCAAAACCGCTCCGCCCGCGCCCTTGCGGTCGTCCGACGAACTCCCGAACGAAATCCAAAGGGTCGAGCGAAAAATCCCGATCCCGAGCAACGACAACATTTGCAAGCCGAACAAAACGCCGATCAGCCGCATGTTCATCTTGACGTCGCCGTTAAGGAGGTGCCCGAACTCGTGCGCGACGACGCCCTGCAACTCGTCGCGACTCAACGTTCGAAGCGCGCCGTCCGTTACCGCGACCGCCGACGCTTCCGGGTCGCCGCCGATCGCGCAAGCGTTGATCGCCTTTTCCTCCCGCAGAACGTAAACGCTCGGACCCGGGACGCCGGACGCGATCGCCATCTCTTCGACGACGTTGTAAAGCCGACGCTCCGCTCCGTCGGTCGCCGCTCGAGTAATCCGCGTTCCGCCGAGCGCGACCGCGACGCCGTCCGCGCCCATCGACTTCAGCTCGCCGATCTTAAAAATCGACCCGCCGCCGATCAACAAAAAAACGACGACCGCGACGCCCGCGACGAGGGACGGCTCCGCCAAGTAGCGAACGAAAAGCTCCGACGTCGACGCGCCGGTCGACGCCGTTTCGGTTCCGAGGGCCGCGAACCAAGCGACCAACGCGAGAACCGCCGCAAAGGTTAAAAAAAGAGCGCAGCAGAAGAGAAAGACCAACAACTTTGTTCGTCCGCGCGCCTGTTCCTGTCGTTCGAAAAAATTCATCGCGTTTTCCCGTTTTCGTCGTCGTTTGCCGACGCGTTTCGCTTTCGTCTATTTTCGTTTGTTTTCGTTCGTTTGCGCCGTTGGAAATCGGCCTAATTCAACGACGGCGTCCGACCGCCGAACGCTTTCGCGCCGAACCGTCGAACGCCGCCTCTCCTTCGTTTGTTTTCCGAACGCCGACCGCTCGCTCGTCGACGGTTGCCGCGCCGAACGGTTTGCCGACGTTAGAACGTTAAAACGAAACTTTCGGCGCTTCCCGCTCCGTTTCGTTCGTTATCTCGAAAAGCGACGCTTCGCCGAAGTTGAACATACCGGCGATAATATTCGTCGGGAACGTTTCGCGCTTGGTGTTGTAAAGCGTCGTCGCGTCGTTGAAACTTTGGCGCGCGAACCCGATTTTATTTTCGGTCGACGTCAACTCTTCTTGGAGCGCGAGAACGTTTTGATTCGCCTTCAAATCCGGATACGCTTCGCAAACGACCGCCAACCGGCCGAGCGCGCCGGAAAGTTCCCCTTCCGCGCCGGCCAAGCGACGCATCGCGCCGGGATCGCCCGGTTGCGCCGACGCGGCTTGATTCGCTCCCATCGCGGCGCCGCGAGCGGCGATCACCGCTTCGAGCGTTTGCGCTTCGTGCTTCAGGTACCCCTTGACCGACTCGACCAAGTTCGGAATCAGGTCGTATCGCCGTTTCAGTTGAACGTCGATTTGCGCGAACGCGTTTTTATAACGGTTTCGCATCGTCACCAAGCCGTTGTAAGCGCCGATCGCCCAAAAAATAAAGATCGCCGCGACCGCCGCGACGACGATTCCGACAAGCGCGCCGGCGCCGATAGCAAACAAACTCAAACTCATTTCGTTCTCTCCTATTCCTCTTTTTCTCGCGACAAAAATCGAAGGGCGTTTTCCGACGACGTTCGACGGTTTCCGTTTTCGCAACCTTGCCGCGTCGTTTTCCAAATCGCGTCGTTTTAACGGCGGCGCGAAGTCGTCGCTCGTTAATTTCTTTTATATTTTAGGCGAAAGCGAGGGACGGGTCAAGTTAAATCGCTCGTCGCGTCTTGAAAAAACGCAATTTACCGCCGACGCTCTTTCGTCTATTTTTATTTCGCCAAATTACGCAAAGCTCCTATTTATCCTAACGTCGTTTGTCGTCGAAACGCTCTTATTCTTTCTTTTTTTCTTGTTTTATTTTCCTTCTTTTTTTTCCTAATTTTTATTAAACGATTTATTCTTCCTTATTTTATTAAAAACCCTTTAATTTAAGAGATTTCATCTCTTCCCAAATTAACCAAACCCGCCAAACCCGTTAGCGCGCCTTTTCTTTTTATTCCGTTTTTTTCATCTTGATTCGTTTCAACCGACTTTTTCACGCAACCGTTTTATTTTATTTTTTCAACAAAAACTTCCTATTTTCCAAACTAGAGTAAATAACGCCGACAAATCTAACCGATTCTTTATTTCAACAATTTACCGTTCGTTTTTATTTTATCCGCCGCCCTTCGTCCTTCCCCCGCGTTTCCGATGAATTCCTTCGACCGTTTTTCCCGCCGTTATTCCTCGCCTTGCGAGTCGCCGTTCCGCCGCGACGCTTTCTCCGACGCGTCTTCCGCCCCCGCTTCTCCTTCCGTTTCCGTCGCTTCGACTCGCTCCGTCTACCGTCTTTCTCGCAACGCGCCCGACGACGAATCTTGCGTTTCGGTCGCCGATCTTTCCCTCCCGACGCCCGTCTCGCCGCCGCGTCCTCTTCCCGTTTCTTTCCGCTCGACCGGTCGCGCCGATCTTTCGTTTTCTCCGTCGCTCGGACTCGCCGGTTTGACGCTGCCGCAAATCGAAAGAGCGGCTTTTCTCGAAACGCTCGTCGCTTGCAACGGTTGCCGTCGACTCGCCGCGCGCAAACTCGGCGTTAGCGAAAAAACGATGTACAACAAAATCAAACAATACAAACTCGCCGCGGAACTCGAACGTCTCGCGAACCGCGCTCCGCAAGAAACGCCGATTTTCGACTGACGCGCTTTCGTTCGCCGCCGGTCGCCCGAGCGTTCGACGCCCGCTCCCGCCCCCCGTTGACAAAGTTCGCCAAGGAGCGATAATGAAAACGACGTTCGCTCGCGTTCCTCCGAGCGTCCCGCTCCGCCCGCCGGTCGATTCGATTTCGACCGCGACGCCGACGCCGACGCCGATCGCGTCTCGTTTTTCGGGTTCGGAACCGCGAACGTCGGCTTTTTGAGGACGCGGGCGGCGGGTCGCAAGACTCGCGCAACAGGGAATCCGGCGCCAATCCGGAACGGTCCTCGCCGCTGTGTTCGGAGAAAACGCGCTTCTCGGCGACCGGTCGAACGAGCCGCGTTTTCAACTTTTTTCCCTTCGCGAACGTTCTTTTCGAAAAATCTTTCATTTTTTCGGAAGCGCTCGCGTCGCCGTCATTGACGCGCTTCGGCAAGTCGGACGACCTTTGAATTTTTTTGGCGACCGTCGTCGTTCGTTCCTTTAAAACGTCGACGCGGCCCCGACAAGTTTTCGCGACGTTTTCAAATTTCCGTCGTCGTTTAGTAAAAATTCAAACGCCGCCCGTTCGCCGTCGACGTTTCGCGTTGAGAAGACCGGAAAAAAGGATTCCGTTAGTCAGAAGACCTTCCCGCGTCTTTGAGGTTTTTCTCGGAGAACCTCAAAATCGAACGTTAGCCGCGATGGACGGCGCGTCGGTCGGGTCGAAACCCGTTATTCTCAAGAGTCGCTCCGTTTTTCTTTCCCCGACTCGAACGCGACCGCGCTATTTAGCGATCAAACTCAACGCCAAACGCTAAAAGCGCCGTCAAATCGCGCTCGCCGAAGTTTTGCGTTTCGTTCCGGCGAATCGTCGTTCGTCGCGCCGCCGTTCCGTTTTGAGTCGGAAAAACAACGGGAGATCTCTCCAATGCGTTTCCTTTTTCCGCAAGCGAACCGTTTCGCTTCCGCCCTTTCCTCGTCGCGCCAAAACAAATCGCGACATTTTTCAAATTTTTCAAAAATTCTTAAAAAGCCGACCTTTTCCGCTCGTTTTAGCGGTTTTACGTTGGTCGAATTGCTCGTCGTGATCGCGATTATCGGAATCTTGATCGGGCTCCTCCTTCCGGCGGTTCAAGCGGCGCGAGAAGCGGCTCGGCGCATGTCCTGTTCGAGCAATATGCGCCAACTCGGGATCGCCGCGCTCAATTACGCCGATACGATCGGCTCCTTCCCGCCCGGCAAACTCTCCGATCCGCGAGCCGACGGAACGAACGCCGGCAACTATTTCGGTTGGGGCGCCCTCCTTTTGCCCTTCTGCGAACAACAAAACGTTCAAAATTTGGTCGACTTTAAGGAAAAAGTTTACTCCGAAAAGAACCAAAAAGCCGGGCAAACGCGCCTTCCGCTCTTCCTTTGCCCGTCGGACGGCGACGTCGAAGTCCGCTCGATCGACTATTACAATCCGGACAAAGGCTGGGCGCTCG
>JAFSFF010000549.1 GCA_017435375.1 Thermoguttaceae bacterium | reverse complement strand
CCGTCTTTCAGGAGCGGCGAATCGTCGCGGAGTCGGTAATCGCCCGCCGCCGCGTCGACGAAACCGGGGTCGGCGCCGACGTAATTTCGCTCCATTTTCAGGTAGGGGCGCGCCTTCTCCTCGACGGTCGCGCCTTGCCATTGGCCTTCTTTGTTAACGTCCCAAGTCCCGCCGACGCAAATATTTCCGGCGATCAGGTTCCCCTCCGGCGCTTTCGGCGTCTTCCCTTCGTCGAAGATCGACGCAAGCTCCGGATAGCGCGTCGAATAGGGCGGCTCGTCGAACTCGATTCCGGAAATCGTCCCCTTTTCTCGCGCCTCTTTAATCCAACCGTCGGCGTGATCGGCGCACCAGCCGAGCGCCCGCGCGTCGACGTGAAGCGCCGGTCGGCAGTCGATGAAAACGTTGTCGACGATTTTCGAGTCGCGGCCGCCCCCGATGAACGCCGCTCGGGTAACGTTGACGAAAAGGTTCCCGCGCATTTCCGCCGACGAGAACATATCGTCGAGATACATCCCGACGCAACCGCGGTTCTCGAAGCCGGTAATGTCGTGCAAGTAGTTATGACGCAACACGTTGCCGCGCATCGTCCAGTTTCGCCCGGTGTAAATCGCGCCGGCGTCGTTCGACTCGTAACAAACGTTCGCGATTTCGTTGAACTCGATAACGTGTTCGTTCCCGCCGAACCCCATCCCCATATGCGGGGCGTTTTCGACGAGATTATGCGCTATATAGTTGCCGACGCCGTTCGTCGTAATCCCCGGCGCGTACACCCGTTGAATCCGAGCGTAATCGCGGACGTAATTTTCGACGACGCGGTTTTCCCCGGGAGAGAGCGTCTTGCGGTCGCCGCCGTCGACGATAATCCCGGCGCGCCCGAGGTTCCAAAGTTCGCAGCCGCTCACCGAGCAGCGATAGCCCGCGAGGTAAATCCCGGTTCCGCCGACGTTCGAAATATCGCAGTTCTCGACCGAAAGCGCCGTCGCGCCGCCGAACGTTATCCCGTCGCCGCGCGAGCCGAGAATTTCGAACCCGCGAAGGGTCAAGTTCGCGACGCCGCCCCCGGTAACGACCGCCTTCGTTCCCGTCAAGAGGAAATCGCCGTCGCCCCAATTCTCGTTCCCCGGGTAAAAATAGAGGACGCCGGTTTCGCGGTCGATATAATATTCGCCCGGCGCGTCGAGTTCCGCCAAGACGTTGAACGCGTAAAACCATTGCCCGGCGCGGTACCCGTAAACGTGCCAAGGCTCGGCGAGCGTCGCCGTTTTCGTCGCCGCGTCGAGCGAAACGACCCGCTGTTTTTGCTGCGACCAGTCCCAGAACCAGTAACCGTCGACCCAAACGTCCTTTTCGGCGCCCCAGCGCGTCGGCGTTTCGTCGTCGAAGCGGAATTTGCCCTCGACGATTCCCTTCGTTCCGCGAATATCGACCGGCGTCGTTCCCTCGGCGACGAGTTCGGTAATCTTCATAAAGCCGTCGTTCGGGTAACGGGCGATTTGGGTCGGCTCCCCTTGGAAAAAGAGTTCCGGCCCGTCGGCGGCGGTTCCGAGGTCGGCGATTCCTTGCGATTTTAGGTCGATTTTAACGATTTTATCGCGGACGTCCGCCTTCAAACGCCCAAGAATCGCCGCGTCGTCGAGCTTTTCCGCCCCGGTCAGGTAGCGCCCGCCGCAAAGTTGGACGCGCTCGCCCGGCGCCGCGCGCCAAACGATTCGGCGTTCCGGCGACGCGCCGCCGTCTTCCGCGGTCAATTCGAGCGGTCGCGCCAACTCGTAAACGCCCGCTTTCACTTCGACCGCGAGCGGCCCGGCGTCCGGCGTTTCCTTTTTCAACGCTCGAACCGCGTCCCGGGCCCGTTCCAACGTCGCGAACGGCCCGTCCGTCCCGGCGTCGTTCGGCGTCGCGAGTTTCCCCGACCAAGCGTCGTTTCCGTTTTTCGCGACGTAAAACGCCGCCGGAACCGAATCGGCGTTAAAGTCGGCGCCGCCTTGCGGATTTTGCGCGTTTTCCGCGACTTGCGCCGTTTCGCCGTTTTCCCCGTTTTGCGCCCCTTGCGCGACTTGCGCCGCCGTCGAAACGGAGAGCGCGGAAGCGGTCGAAATCGCCGTCGCGACGAGCGCCGCCGTTAAATTAAGGAAAGTTTGCCGTTTTTTCATTTGTTGTTTCTCCGTTTTTGTTAAACGCTCGTTTTTCCTTGCGCCGCGAACGTCGCCCGTCGCGCCGCTCGACTTATCGCCCGACGTCCCCAACCGCCGACGCGACGAACGCCGCCGGTAAATTGGAGAAAGTTTGACGTTTTTTTATCGCCGTTTCTCCGTTTCGTCGTTCAATTTCACCCGCCGACGCGCCGTTACTCGGTCGTCCAGCGGATAATCGACAGCGAACACGCCGGAATTTGAACGCGCCCGTCTTCAATTTTGAGCGTCGTTTTGCGCGGAACGACGTTGTTTTCGCGCCCGACGTCGTTGTAATCGTCCGGCGAGGAACCGCTTAAAACGGTCGCGTCGATTTTACCGGCTTCGACCGCCGACGCCGGAAGCCCCTCGACCGAAATCGCGACGCTTTCCTTCGGGTCTTTGTTGACGACCGCCAGCGCGAAGTTCTTTTGCGCGTCGTCGCAGGTCAGCGCGGCGTCCCACAGGGGCGTCGTTTGATTCTTGTGCGCCAAACGTTCGGCGTCGATTCGCGTCGGAACGACGTTCTTTTCCAGCTCGTTCGTATACATCTTGAAGACGTAAAAGGTCGAGCGACGGACGATTCCGTCTTTATGAACGTAAAGCCCGCCGCGGGTGTTGATCATCGGCGAAAAGCAGGCGATTTCGACGTCGCGCCCGTACCGCAGGCAGGAGTTGAGGAAACACGCCGAAAAGAGCGCGTCGGCCATCGTGTAAGTCGAGTTTTTATCGTTCTTATCGCGGGCCGCGACGTCCATTTTCGGGCTCCCGTGCCCCGGGTGGTGCCAGCCGCGGAGGTTCCATTCGTCGAAGGCGATTTTGACGCGCCCGCGCATTCCGACGCGTTCCAAGACGTCGATCGTGCGGCGAATGTCGGCTTCCGGTCGCTCGGTGCGGAGCATACAGTCGAGGTAAGGCGCCGGATTGTCGACGTGCGCCAAGAAGTCCCAATAGCCGTGAATCGAAACGTAATCGAGGAGATAACCCGCTTCTTTGAGGAGCGGAAGCGTCCAGCCTTCGTCCGGGAGCGCGGCGGCGAAGAGCTTAATGTTCGCGTCGGTGTTGAGCATCAGCTTGCCGGACTCGCGAACGAACGGGCCCCACTCGCCGACCGTTTTCGCGCCCATCTCGTGTCGGCCCCAGTTTTCGTTCCCGACGCTCCAATATTTGACGCCGAACGGCTCCGCGTATCCGTGTTTTTGGCGCATTCGGCCGTATCGCCCGATATTCAGGTTGCAATATTCGACCCAATCGCTCATTTCCTCCGGCGTTCCGGTGCCGGCGTTGGTGCAGATGAACGGCTCCGCGCCGATTTCGCGGCACCAGCGGACGAACTCCGCCGTTCCGAACGCGTTCGAATCTTCGACGTGCCAAGCCTTGTCGTAAGTCGGCTCGCGATCCGGCCCGACGCCGTCGAGCCAATGATAAGCCGAAACGAAGCAGCCGCCCGGCCAGCGAACGATCGGAACGCGGACTTCCTTCATCGCCGCGACGACGTCCTTGCGGAAGCCGTTTTCGTCGGCCAAGGGCGACCCCGGCTCGAAGACGCCGCCGTAAACTTGGCGATGGAAGTGTTCGATAAAATGACCGAAAATCATCGGGTTATAAGCGAACGGTTTTTCCGTTTCCGAAATCGTCAGCGCGTTCGCAACCGGCTCGTCGACTTTGTCGGTTAGATAAACCGCGTCGACTTTAATATGTCCCCAATCGCCCCCCGCTTTCTTGTCGAAGACGAGGAATTGCGCCGACTTCCCTTCGTATTTTTCGACGTTCCATACGCGACGTCGGAGCCCTTCGTCCCCTTGGCGCGAAACGTTGAAGAGCCCGGTTTCGGTCGCGACCGTTTCGCCGTCGACGATCAACGCGACGCCGGTTTCCCCCGGGAACGCGCCGCCGCCGATCGAAAAGACGAGGTTTTTCCGCTCGATAACGAAGGGCGGCGATAGGAGCGTTCCGGTCGAATCGTCTTTCGACCGGGCGAACGAGTTGAGGAGCTTCGCCCCTTGCGCCCCGAAGACGCGCCCCATTCCGCCTTGCACGTCGACGCTAACCGCGCCCCCCGCGAACGCGTCGCCGGTCGCCGTCCAAGGTTTGCCGACGAGCCCGTCGTTGTTCTCCGCCTTCGCCGCGCCTTCGACTTGCGCTTTTTCGTCGACGACTTGAATTTTGAGGTTCTCAAAATCGGAAATCAACACCGCCGGACGCGCCGCGCTCGACGCTCCGTTTTGCGCTTCCGCTTTCGCTTCCGCTTGATTCAAATCGGCGCCGAAACCGAACGTCGCGCCGCCCAAGGATATGCACGCCGCTAAAACGCTCGCCGCGACGTTTTTCAAAATTTTCATCTTCTTGCCTCTTAAAAAATCTAAAAAAACGCCGACGCCGCGCCCTTCGAACGACGGCAAAAGTCGGCGACCGACTTAATTTCAGCGGACGTCGCGACGGTCGCGGTTCGGCGAAGATTCGACTTCCGCCCGCCGCCCGTCCTACCGCGTCGCGCCGTCAAAACGATTGAAAAAAGACGCGAACGCGGCTGAAATCGCCCCGTTTTAAGTCGTCTTCGCGGACGCAAAAGTAAAACGAGCCGCAGTCGCCTTGCGTCGCCTCTTCGCAAACGCTTCCGAGTCGGCAAAGGAGCGTCCAGTTTTGCGCGTTTTCCTCGATCGCCGCCCGTTCCGCTTCCGGAAGCGCCGCGAACTCGTCCCGACTCAATCCGGCGGCCAAGCGCTCGCACTCGCCCAACATCGTCCATTGAATCCAATGCGCGATTCCAAGCAAATGCGAAAGATCGCCGTTGCGCGGAGTTTGCGTCAACGCGTCGCGCTCCTCCTCGTAACGCTCGAACGCCTCGTCTTCGTTCTCGTCGTCGGCGACGGCCAGCTCGATCCCGTAATCGACGAGATCCCAAGAGCAAGGAACGGAAACGCCTTTCTCGAACGTTATCGCAAATTCGGCGCCGTAATCCCAAGAGAAAAGACCGTCCTCCAACTCGGCGAACTCCGGCGGCGGCGCGATCTCGACCGTTTCGTCGACCGGCCCGTCGAAGTAAAAAACGCGAACCGCGTCCGACGCTTCGTTTTCGAGCGCGATTCGTTCGATAAAAAAGGCGAGAAGGCCGCGCGTCGGGAGGCGTTTTTCGACGTCGTAAGGCGCGACTTCTTCGAGGTTAAGCTGCATCAGGAACGTCAGCGGTCGGGCGACCGTCGCGCCGTCGTCGCTCTTGTCGCGGTAAAACGGCCAAGCGAAATCGCGCGGCGCCGACGGATTCCCGCCGAACTTGCTCGCGCCCAAGGGGAGTTTCTCCGTCGCCCGCTCAAACCCGAGCTTGACCGTCGGCTGTTGCAACCGCTCGAAAATTTCCGCCGTCGTTAAAACTTCGCCCATCTCGCCCTTTTTTTCATCTTGCCTATTCCTCCGTTTTTAACGTCAAAACGTCGATAACGCGCCCGACTTGACCGCCGGCGTTAATCCGAACGCGACTTGGGCCCTCGAATCAATCCGAACGCCGTTCAAGCCGGGCGCTTTGCGCGGTTTGACTAAAATCGCTCAACTTTGCGGGCGGTTTTGCAGGAACCAAGCCATATTCTCGCCGAGCGCGCGCATATTTTTCAAGCCTTCCTCGTCGTTGAGCGCTTCGCCCTTGTCGCGACCGTACCCCATATTCCAGTAGGTGCCGCCGACGACGAACATGCCGTTGATGAGCATAAAGCGGTTGATCGCGTCGAAAACGGCGGTCGCCCCGCCGCGCCGAACGGAGACGATCGCGGCGCCCGGCTTGCGAGCCAACGCCCGTTCCGGCCCGAGGACGTACCCGACGCGGTCGATGAACGCCTTCGTTTCGGTCGAGACGTTCGCGTAATAAGTCGGCGACGCGAGGAGAATTCCGTCCGCTTCCCGGCATTTTTGCGCGCATTCGTTGACGAAATCGTCGTTAAAAACGCAGCGACCGGGCGTTTTCGTTCGGCAAGTCAAGCAAGCGGCGCACCCGCGAACCGGTTTCCCGCCGATTTGAATCAGCTCCGTTTCGATTCCGGCTTCGTTCAGCGGTTCGAAAACCTTCTTGATCAACGCTTCGCAGTTCCCGCCGACGCGCGGACTCCCGTTAAAAGCGACGACTTTCATTTTGCAACGCTCCTATCTTGCGCAATTTTCCCATCTTAAACTTTAATATCCGACGCCCCGACGGCGCCGATTTATTCTCGCCTTTACTATAACGCGTCGAGCGTCGAAAATCAACGATTTTTTCGGAAAAAACGGCGATTTCCCGCGATTTCGAGCCGTTTGGAGCGTCCGTTTGGCGCCGCGTTTTGAAAAGGAAAAAAAATCGAAGAAAATTGAAAAAAGCCCCTTGCGCGGTTCGCAATCTCGGTTATAATACTCGTGTCGATTGAAGGAAAAGAGGTTTTGCCTCCTTACTTTTCTCGAAGTCGGCGTCGTAGCTCAATTGGTTAGAGTCCCGGACTGTCGATCCGGTGGTTGCGGGTTCGAGTCCCGTCGACGTCGCTAAGCCGCGAAGTTCGCTTCGCGGCTTTTTTATTTCTTGCCGCCGCTTCGCTTTCGCGCAAACGGAAAAACGCCGTTTTTCAGGTCGCGTCGCTCCGTTCGCCGCGCTTTGTAAACGACTTTGCGCAAAAAAAGGGAACGCGCCCTTGCGAACGCGTTCCCTTTTCTCGTTTTCGACGTTAAACTCTGCCGATTTTACCGACTAAACCGTTTTCAAGCTCAAAACGCCTTG
>JAFSFF010000548.1 GCA_017435375.1 Thermoguttaceae bacterium | reverse complement strand
GGGTCTTCCAGAAGGCGGTTGACGTGAATCCGCTCGGTCGTCGCGCCGGCCAATTCAAACGCGTAAGCGGTTTCGTAATCGCAGTTCGTGCCGGGCGCTCTTAAAATCAATACGTTCGGTTTCATTGTTATTCGCTACCGTTAATTATATTCTTTCGATTTTTCAATCGTTGATTCTGTTTTCCATCTTAGCAAGCGGAACGCGCCGCCGGTTTTCGCCGTTTTGTCCTTATTAATTAATATAAGGGGAAAACGGGCGCGCTCGACGAGCCGACGCAAACGCCGACCCGTCTTTTTCGCTCGACGAGCCGACGCAAACGCCGACCCGCCCTTTTCGCTTGCCGTCCGACGCGATCAGTCGGCGTACCAGCCGCCCAAATCGAACGGTTTTTGCCAACGACGCTTCAAGTCGGCCAAGTCGCCTTGAACGGCGGTCGTTCCGTCGGCGCCGAGAATCGTCAATTCCGGCTTTTCGACGACTTTCCCAATCGGCGCGAACGGAACCTTCGCTTCGCAAAGGATTCCTTCGAACGCGCAACTTTTTTCAACCGGAACTTCGATCAGGAAGCGCGAGTTCGACTCGGAGAAGAGCTTCCAATAATCGTCGACGTTTTCAACGCCCGGAAGCGCGGTCGATTCGCCGTCCGCCGCCGGCGCGAGTTTGATCGCCGCCAAGGAAATTTCGGCGCCCAAGTTCCCGGCGAACGCGCTTTCCGCCGCCGCGACGGCGAGCCCGCCTTCGCTGAGGTCGTGCGCGGCGCGAATAAGCCCGCTTTGAATCGCCTTATGAACCGCGATATAAGTCCGTTTCGCGACGTCGACGTCGAGCGTCGGGACTTGCCCGCCGACCCAGTTGCGAACGAGCGAAAGGTGCGAGCCGCCGAGTTCGCGCTTCGTTTCGCCGACCAAATAAAGGGCGTTTCCGGCCTCTTTCAAGTCCATCGAAACGGCTTTTGCGACGTCGTCCATTTGCCCCATCGCGCTGATGAGCAAGGACGGCGGAATCGCGATCGGCTCTTCGCCTTCCGGACGGAACTCGTTGTTCAGCGAGTCTTTACCGCTGATAAACGGCGAACCGAACGCAACCGAAACGTCGCGGCAAGCGAGCGCGGCGCGAACCAGCGAGCCGAGAACTTCCGGTTTGTCGGCGTTCCCCCAACAGAAGTTGTCGAGGATCGAAATCGTCGTCGGATCGGCGCCGACCGCGACGGCGTTGCGCGTCGCTTCGTCGATGGCGGAGGCGGCCATCCAGTAGGCGTCGTAGTCGCCGTAGTTCGGGTTCATCCCGTTCGAGACGACCAAACCGCGGCGGCTGGTCAAGCGCGGACGCAAAACGGCGGCGTCGCCCGGGCCGTCGCATTCGACGCCGACGAGCGGTTTCAAGACGCTTCCGCCTTGAACTTCGTGGTCGTATTGACGAATCGCCCAGTGCTTGCTCGCGACGTTCAACGAACCGAGAATCGCTTCCAAGTCGAGCGTCGCCGAAGTTTTGCCGCTTTCTTTGCCGCCGCACGGGCAAGCGACCGTCTTCGAAACGGCGGTTTGGCCCGGGAGTTCGACGCCTTCCGGCTTCACGGTAATCGGCGCGACCGCCGGAATCTCGTAAACGGCCTTGCGAATCACCGGCGGGCGACCGTCGTGCATAAAGGACATCGCCAAATCGGCGACCGTAACGCCGTCGTATTTCAGGACGAGGCGGCCGGTCGGCTTGAATTCGCCCAAGACGATCGCTTCGACGTCTTCGCTTTCGGCCAACGCTTTCAGTTCCGGCCACTTGTCTTTCGGAACCGAGAAGACCATCCGTTCTTGCGCTTCGCTGATCCACATTTCGGCGTAAGAAAGGCCTTCGTATTTGAGGGAAATCGCGTTGAGGTCGACTTCGGCGCCGATTTTTTCGCCCATTTCGCCGACCGCGCTCGAGAAGCCGCCCGCGCCGCAGTCGGTAACGGCGTTATAAAGGCCGCGGTCGCGCGCTTCGAGCATCACGTCGAGGATTTTCTTTTCTTCGATGGCGTTCCCGATTTGCACCGCGCCGCCGGAGAGCGTTTCGCTTTCGCTCGTCAGTTCCGCGCTGCTGAAGGTGGCGCCGTGAATCCCGTCGCGCCCGGTGCGACCGCCCATCGCGACGATCAGGTCGCCGACTTTCGGCTCTTTGAACGACTTGTCGACCGGAATCAACCCGACGTCGCCGCAGTAAACCAACGGGTTGCCGAGGTAACGTTTGTCGAAGAAGATCGAGCCGTTGACGGTCGGAATCCCCATTCGGTTGCCGTAGTCGCGGACGCCGGCGACGACGCCTTTAATGACGCGGCGCGGGTGAAGGACGCCGTTCGGCAGCTCGTTCGGGTCGAATTGCGGCGGCGCGAAGCAGAAAATATCGGTGTTGCAGATCGGTTTCGCGCCGAGGCCGGTTCCCATCGGGTCGCGAATGACGCCGCCGATCCCGGTGTTGGCGCCGCCGTACGGCTCGAGCGCGCTCGGGTGGTTGTGCGTTTCGACCTTGAAGCAAACGTTGTATTCGTCGTCGAACTTAACGACGCCCGCGTTGTCGGCGAAGACGCTGACGCAGAAGTCGTCGGCGCCAAGATTTTCGCGGATTTTGACGGTCGCGCCGAAGATCGTTTCCTTCAGCATATTCTCGAAGAAGATTTCGCCTTCCGGGCCGCTGTAAGAAATCCGCCCGGCGAGCGTTTTATGGCTGCAGTGTTCGCTCCAAGTTTGCGCGATCGTTTCGAGTTCGACGTCGGTCGGGTCGCGGTCGAGGTCTTGGAAATGCTTCTGGATCGTTTGCATTTCGACGAGCGACAGGTAAAGCTGACCTTGCTTGCTGAGCGTTTCGAGTTCCGCGTCGTTCATCGAGCGAATCGCGACCGTCTTCAGCTCGAACTTGTACGGCGAGCCGACTTGAAGCGAGTCGAAGCCGAGTTCGTCGAACGCGACTTGCTCGATCGCGTCGTTGGCGAGGAGTTTGCGAGCGAGGCGTTCGATTTCCGCCGCGTCGACGCCGTCGATCCAGTACTTTTTGAAGGTGCGAACCGCCTCCGGCTCGATTCCGAAATCGGCCGCCGTTTGGCGCGCGGCGTCGGCGACGACGTCGGTAACGCCCGGTTTCGGGAGGACGTAAACGATTTTACCGGTTTTGTCGGCGAGCGACTTCGCGAGAACCGCGTCGCCGACGACGCCGATCGAAGCGCGTTCGACGACCGGGTCGGCGAGGAGGCGCGACGCGAGCGTTTCGACTTGTTCGCGGCTCAAATCGCCTTGAAGGAGGTATCCGCGAGCGAAGCCCAAGGTCAAATTCGGCGAAAAACCGAGGTCGGCGGCGTCCGCGACCGTTTCCGTTCCAACGACGTCGGGCAATCCCGGCGCGGCAAAAATGTCAACTTCCCAAAGCATCTCGTTTCTTCTTCGTTTCCTTCAAAAAGGTTAAAATGGATTCCCGGTCGTTCTCTTTCAAGAACGATTTCCAAAGAACAATCTTCTCTTCCAATAACTCGAGGGCGTCGAGCGTCGCGGCGCGGTTCGAACCGAAAATCTCGCCCCAAACGTCGGGCGCCCCTCCGGCCAACCGGGTAACGTCGCGGAAACCGGTTCCGGTAAAAAGGAGTTCCTCCGTCGGAACGACGCTCGCCGTCAAGACGGACGCGAGGTGCGGCAAATGGCTCGTTCGCGCCAAAATCCGGTCGTGTTCGTCCGCCGACGTTTCGACGACCGTCGAGCCGAGCGCTTCCCAAAACGCGCGAACGGCGGCGACCGCCTCCGCTTTTTCCCCGGCGACGCAACGCGAAATTTCGCCGCCTAAACCGGTTTTAACGGTCGCGCCGTTTTTACCGGTTTTGACGCTTTCATCGCCTTGTTCGACTTCAACGACTTTGCCGTTTTCAACGGTTTTAACGGCGTCGTCCGGAACCGCTTCCCCCTTTTCGAGCGCGGCGCGACGGTCGGCGACGCTCTCCCAAGGCGTTAAAATCGTCAATTTTCCCCTAAACAGGTCGGCGGTCGCGAACTCGGCGCCCGATTTGTCGCTCCCGGCGATCGGATGCGCGGCGACCGTTTCAAGCCGAACGCCGCTCGGACGCTCCGGCGAACTCAAGAGCGCGTCGACCGTTCGAACAAAATCGCCCTTGACGCTCCCGACGTCGGAGAGGAGAAACGCCCGTCCGGCGAACGCGTCGGCGCCCTTTTCTTCGCAAATTTCGGCGCAAACTCGGCAAAAATCCCGCAAAACCCGCAAATTCGTTTCGACCGGCGCCGCGAAAACGATTTGCGTCGTCCCTTGCGTCCCGCCCCCGAGTTCGAGCGCGACTCGCCAATCGGTCGCGAACGCGTCGACGGCGCCCAGCTCGACCGCCCGCCGCAACTTCGCCTCCGAGCGCCCGAACCCGACGATTTTTCCGCCGACGCCCGCTTTCTTCGCCGCCAATCCGACCGAGCCGCCGAGAAGCCCGACGCCGACGACGATCGTTTGCGCAAAATCTCGTTGCATTTATCTCTTAACTCAACCGTCAATCAAAAACGCGCGCCTTTTTCGTCCGTTACAACCGTTTTCAACGCGAATCGAGCCTCGCAAAACCGACGCGACCGGCAAAACCGGCCTCCGACGCTCGAAAACGCCGCTAAAAAACGGTCGGCGCGTAAAAACGGCCTAAATTATTATAACCGATAGAATTTCCGCGTCAATTCGTTTCAACGCGCCGCGACCCGATAATTCCCGATTCGTCGCGAATTTTACGCTCGTTACGCGCTCGACCGTTACAATCGTTTTTATCCGCAAAATCATCGACTCGGCGCAACGCGATTTCTTCGTCGGTTTTTGGAAAAAATTCGAAAAAGCGTTTGCAAAGCGGACGCGTTTCCTTTATAATGTTAACGAAGACGTTTCGCGAGCGCCGCTTTGTCGGGTCGCTCGCCCCGCGTTCGCCGTCCCTTTGACTTGACAAAGCCGACGCGACGACGCTATAGCCGTTATTATCCGTTTTATCGGCGCGACCGTCAAAATCGGGCGTTCGCGCGCTTTCCAAGGAACCGAACTTATGCGACGACGAGAATTTTTGACCTACTCCGCAGCGACCGCGGTCGCCCTTCCGTTTGCCTCCGCCCTTTCGCAACTCCTCGCGGACGACAAAGCTCCGAAAAAAATCCTCTACTTCTCCCGCTCCCAAGGGTTCGAACACGATCCGGTCAAGCTCGGCGCGGACGGCGAAAGCGTCTCCGACAAAGCCCTCAAACGCCTCGGCAAAGAACTCGGAATCGAAGTCGTTTGCACTAAAGACGGAACCGTTTTCGACGGCGACCTCTCGCAATACGGCGCGATCGTCTTCTACACGAGCGGCGACCTCGACAAAGACGGCGGAAACGACGGCGGCAAAGCGATGACCGCTCAAGGCGTCAAAAACTTCTACGCGGCGATCCGCGGCGGCGTCGGTTTCCTCGGCTTCCACTCCTCGACCGACACTTGGCGCGGAAACACCGGTTACAAAGTCGACGCGTTCTTCGACCAACCGGAATACATTCGTCTGCAAGGCGGCGAGTTCATCATTCACGGCGAACAACAAGAAGCGACCGTCGAAGTCGTCGACGACGTTCTTCCTTGGTCGAAAGGCAAAAAATCGTTCCGCCATCACGACGAATGGTACGCGAACAAGAATTTTGCGCCGGAAATGCGCGTTTTGATGTCGCTCCAAACCGCCGGCATGAAGAACAAAGATCATAACAAGTGTTACGACCGCCCGGCGTTCCCCTGCGTTTGGGCTCGCAAAGAAGGCGCCGGAACCGTCCTTTACTGCGCTTTCGGGCACAAGAATTCGTTCTGGGAAGGCGACTTCGACGCGTTGATCGGCGACCTCGTTCGCGCCGCGCTCGGCGAAATCAAAATCTCGACCGAGCCGAACCTTAAAACGTCCTGCCCGGGCGCCGATATGCTTCAAAACGACTGGAACGGTCGCGGCAACGGCGAACTTTATTGAAAAGCGAACCGATAATTCATTTATCGACAAGCCGTTTCTTCTCGACGGCGGAACGCGGTTCCGCTTCCGTCGCGTCCCGTTTCGCCGTCGATTTTGTCATTATTAATTAATAAGGACGCCGACGCGGTTCCTTCGAACGCCGATTCCCGTTAAATAGGGCAAATTTCGCTCGCCAACCGCGCCGACGACGCCGATCTTATGCGCCCGAACGCCGACCCTCCCGCCGTCGAATATTTCAACACCGCCGACTTTTTGCGTCGTTTCGCCGCCTCCATGCCGGACGCGATCGCCGTCGCGCAGCCCCTTTACGAAGGCCGAAGCAAGCGACCGCTCCGCGACCCGGCGGGTAAACGCGTTTACTCGACGTTGACTTTCGCCGAACTCGACCAAGATTCCGACCGAATCGCCGCCGCGCTCCAACGTTCCGGCGTCAAACCGGGCGACCGGCTCGCGCTGATGGTTCGGCAGGGAGTCGACTTCGTTTCGCTCGTTTTCGCGTTGTACAAAAGCGGCGCCGTTCTCGTCCTAATCGACCCCGGGATGGGAATCAAGCGAATGCTCGCCTGCCTGCGCGACGCCGAACTCGACGGTTTCATCGCGATTCCGCAAGTTCAAGCGGCGCGCGTTTGCCTCCGCCGACGTTTCCCGAAAGCGAAAAAGAACCTAACCGTCGGTCGCCGTTGGTTTTGGCGCGGTCTTTCGCTCGACAAAATCCGCCGCGAGCCGTTCGTTCGCGCCGCCGACCCGAAACGCCGACTCGACGACGCGGCGGCGATCATCTTCACCAGCGGAAGCACCGGCGTCGCCAAAGGCGTCCTTTACACGCACCGAATGTTCAAAACGCAAGTCGAGGAAATCTCGAAGCGTCTCGACGCGCGGCCCGGCGGCGTCGACTTGGTCGGTTTTCCCTTCTTCGGTCTCTTCGACGCCGGAATGGGCGCGACGGCGGTTATTCCCGATATGGACTCGACCCGTCCGGCGTCGGTCGACCCGCGTCTTTTCCTCGAAGCGGCGGACGATTGGCAAATCACTCAAGCGTTCGGCTCCCCCGCCCTTTGGAACCGCGTCGTCGACTTCTGCCTCCAAGAAAAGCGGACGATTCCGACGCTCAAGCGCGCCGCGATCGCCGGAGCGCCGGTTTCGTTCAAGCTCCTGGAAAAATTCCGCCGCGTTTTGCCGCCGGACGCGAACATTTTCACCCCGTACGGCGCGACCGAGTCGCTCCCGCTGGCGATGATCGAGTCGCGCGAAGTCCTCGAAGAGACGTCGGCGAAGACGCGGCGCGGCGCCGGAATTTGCGTCGGGCGGTTCTTCGACACGAT
>JAFSFF010000547.1 GCA_017435375.1 Thermoguttaceae bacterium | reverse complement strand
GCGTCTTCGAGTTCTTTCTTGAGCTTTTCGGCTTCGTCTTTCGAGAGACCGGTTTTGATCGCTTTCGGAGCGGATTCGACCATCGATTTCGCGTCGCCGAGGGAAGCGCCGGTGGCGGTGCGGACGACTTTGATGACGTTGATCTTGTTGGCGCCGAAGTCTTCGAGAACGACGTCGAATTCGGTTTTTTCTTCCGCGGCCGGAGCGGCTTCGCCAGCAGCCGGACCAGCGACCATGACCGCGCCGCCGGCGGCCGGTTCGACGCCGTAGACGTCTTTCAGGTAATCGCTGAGTTCTTTCGCTTCTTTGAGCGTCATACCCATGATTTTGTCGCCCATTTCTTTGATTTCAGCGGCGAATTCGCGTTCGACTTGTTCGGACATTGTTCAATTTCCTTTCTGAGGTTTGCGTTAAATCTTCCGCGGCGAACCGTGCGAAACCAAAACGCGCGGGGCGCGGTCGTCGATTTAAGCGCAATGAAAAAATATATTCGAGTTAATCGTCGCCGAAGCGACGTCGATATGCGTTTTATATAAATTTAACAGAACGCGCCGCTTCGTCAAGGGGGGCGACGCGCTCAAAATTAAATTTTGCTCACTCGGCGGCCGCTTCTTCGGCGTTTTCGTCTTTATCCGCAAGTTGCTTGATTTGGCTGGCGAGGTTCGCGCCGCCGGACAAGAGTTGGGACGAAAGTTTGGAGCCGACGCCGACGATTTGACCGACGAGGATCGCGATTTGTTCTTCGCGGGTGGGCCACTTGCTGATTTCGACGACTTTGTCCGCGGCGAACGCTTCGCCGTCGAGAACGCCGCCGAGAAGGGCGAGTTTCGCGAATTGTTTGTCTTTCGAAACTTTAACGAGTTCCTTCGCGAGAGCGACGATGTCGGTCGCGCCGTAGCAGACGGCGGTGGAACCGGTCAAATTTTGGAAAGCGGGATTCAGCGAGGTGCCTTCGGTAGCGCGGGCGGCCAAGCTGTTTTTAACGACCATAACGCGAATGTCTTTCGCGGCCAACGCGGCGCGGAGACGGTTGCTGTCGTTGACTTCCATACCGACGATATTAACGAGGAGAGCGTTTTCGACGCCCGCCAAGCGCTTTTTCAATTCTTCGGTAATAATATTTTTAACAAACTTGCTCATAGTATTGGTATTCGTTAAATGGCGGTGAAGGAATAGTTACCGAGTCGGGCTCATTGCGTAACAACGCGAACGGCCGGGCTCATCGTCGCGGAGATAGCGATCGATTTCACGTAGACGCCCTTAACCGCGGCCGGTTTCAGGGAGACGACGTAATTAATGAACGCTTGGATATTTTCCGCCAATTTGTCGGCGTCAAAGCTGAGTTTGCCGACGACGCCGTGGACGATGCCGCCCTTGTCGTTGCGGAACTCAACCTTACCGGCTTTATATTCCTTGACCGTTTTTTCAACGTCCATCGTAACCGTGCCGGCTTTCGGGCTCGGCATCAAGCCGCGCGGACCGAGAACGCGACCGAGCGAACCGACGACGCCCATCATATCCGGGGTCGCGATACAGACGTCGAAATCGAACCAACCTTCTTTAATTTTTTCAGCCAATTCCGGGCCGCCGACGTAATCGGCGCCGGCCGCGGTCGCTTCGTCGGCTTTCGCGTTTTTCGCGAAGACGAGAACGCGGAGGGTTTTTCCGAGACCGTTCGGAAGAACGACGGAACCGCGAACGATTTGATCGTTTTGTTTCGGATCGACGCCGAGACGCATCGAAATTTCGACCGATTGATCGAATTTCGTCGTGTTGAATTTTTTCAACAATTCGACGGCGTCGGCCAACGGCATCGGGGTTTTCGTCGCCGGAAGCATCGCTTCCATAGCTTTCATGCGCTTAGAAACTTTACCCATTATTATATCAATCTTTTTTTAGGTTGTTTTGGTTGCTTAAAATATTGTCGCGCGGTTTTCAACGTCTAAACCCAAAAAGGGATTAGACAACCGCAAAATTAGGCTCAGTCGACGACGTCGACGCCCATGCTGCGAGCGGTGCCGGCGAGAATGCGAACGGCGTTGGCGACTTCGCGAGCGTTCAAGTCTTTTTGCTTCGCTTTGACAATATCTTCAAGTTGCGCGACGGTAACGGAACCGACTTTTTCCTTCGGGACGCGCTGCGAACCTTTGTCGATACCGGCGGCTTTTTTGATCAAGTCGACGGAGTGCGGGCTTTTCGTTTCCAGCTCGTAGGAACGATCGTTGTAAACTTTGACGACGACCGGGATACGCATCCCTTCGGCGTCTTTCGTGCGATCGTTGAATTCTTTAACAAACTGACCGAGATTCAAACCATACTTACCGAGGGCGGTACCGACAGGGGGTGCTGCGGTCGCCTTACCTCCGGCGGCATGGAATTTCACGACTGCTTGTAATTGTTTAGCCATTGTTAATCCTTCAGAATTGTTTGCGTCTTAACCACGCTATTTGTCTAAACGCCCGACGGGCAACGAACAAACGAAAAGAACTTGTTAGGGAGTCGGTTCTTTTCAGCGCGTCGTTTCAGACTTCTACCTTTTCGACCTGCCAGTATTCGAGCTCGACGGGCGTGCTCCTGGAGAAGATCGAGATAATAACGGTAACTCGACCGGCGAATTCGTCGATCTTGTTTACCTCCCCCTCAATATCTTTAAACGTGCCGTCGTTGATCTT
>JAFSFF010000062.1 GCA_017435375.1 Thermoguttaceae bacterium | reverse complement strand
GCTCGTCGGCGACTCTTGCGTCATCTGCAGGATGTTGCGGTATTCCATCTGCCAAAGGCGACGTTCGTAAGCCGGACGCCCGCTCGCTTTATGTTCGCGAATCCAACGGCGCAACTCGTCGACGCGGCGGCTGTACGCCTCGAGCGTTCCGATCATACTTTCGATGCGTTGCGTGCGCAGCCCCAATTCTTCAATCAGTCGAACGGCGCGACGACGACGGCGGCCCAAGTCTTTCCACGCTTTCGCCCGCGCTTCCGGCGGCGCCGAAAGGCTCGTCGCGACGGCGTAGTCGCGCTTGTTGCGCTTCAAAATTTCGCCGAGCGAAATCAAGTTGTGCGGGAAACGCCCGACAATACGTCGTTTTTCCGCGGCGTCTTCCTCGCCTCCCTGCTCGGCGCGCTCGAACGGCAACTCGTTTTCGTAAACGCGACGCAACGTTCGCACGGCGTGTTGCATCACGTAATCGCATTCCAAGAGCTTGGCGCGAAACTTCAAACGCGTCAGTTCGATTTGCTTCGCCAAGGTTACTTCCCGCGAACGCGACAGGAGCGGAATCTCTCCCATTTGAGTCAAGTACATGCGCACCGGGTCGTCCGACCAAGTTTCCTCGACGTCGAGCTTGAGCAAATCTTCGTCGTATCCCTCGCCGTCTTCTTCGTCGGAGTCAAGGAGCAAATCGCGTTCGTCCGGCTCGTCTTCCCCGTCGAAAACGCCGTCCACTTCTTCGAGTTCCAGTTCCTCGACGTCTCGGCTCGTCGAATCGTCAAAATCGTCTAAATCAGCGTCTTCGTACAAACCCTATGCTCCTACTAGATCAATTTGAACCAAAAACTCAATATTTCGCCTAAACGGGGAACGCCGCCCGCTCCCGACGCGTATTTTTACGACGCGACGCTAATAAATCGGCTAAAAACGCCGCGCGCATCGCGAAAAAACGCCGTCTTTTCGTTCGGTCGGGCAAATCTCGCCCGACGCCGTCGCTAAGAACCGCCGCGTCCGCGCAATCGTCGCGACCGTTAAACGCCGTCCAACGCGTCGTTTCTCGACGCCATCGCATTTACCAACTTTACCGTTCCGAACCGTTTCGCCGTCGTTTAGCGCTGAAAAACGGGCGAGCGCCGCGCTCGACGCTTCGATTCGGACGCGTTCCGCCGCTCTCGTACGCAAACAACGACGCAAAGACCGGAAAATAGACTCCGCGCGTCAAGGCGGGATTTGCGCGCGCTCGGCGCGGCGTCAAAACGAATCCGTTTTATTACTATGATACTCACGTTTTGGAAAAAAAGCTAATGTTTTACCTCAAGAAAAAGAAAAAAAACGAGAAAGACTCCCAATTTTACCGATTATTCCGTCGATTGCGAACGACGACGGCTTTTTTTCCCGCAAAGCCTCCCGCGCGAAAATCGAGGCGCGGCGCCGTTTTTGACTTTTTTTCCTATTATCGCGATTTTACCGCGACGTTCGCGCGCCGACTTTAGCGTTCGTTCCGTTTTCCCTCCTTTTTTCCGACGCGTTATTTTAACGTTTTTTCACTTTCCGCCGATTTTAACGTTTCAATTCGGCATTTACCGACGCGACGCGCTTAAAAACGCCTCGGGGGCCTTTGGCGAAATCGGTCTCGTCGTATATAATAGATCGGCGGCAAAACGCCCCGAGCGTCGAAACGCGTCGCGTTCGCCGTCCGACGCTCCGCCGTCGTTGCCCGTTTTATTCATTCGTTCCGTCATTTTCCTCGTTTGGTCGAAACGGCTCGTTTTCGCCGTTCATTTTACCGCGACGTTCCCGCGACCGTCGCGCTTTGGAGAACGTTATGTCCGCGCGTTACCAATTAACTTGTCCTCGTTGCAACCGCTCAACCCCGATCGAAACGTCGCAAGCCGGCCAGGCGCTCCCCTGCGAGTGCGGCGAGACGCTCCGCGTTCCGACGATGCTTAAAATAAAACGCCTTCCGGTTTGGAACGACGACGCGACCGCCGCTCCTTCGACCGACGAAATCGTCGCGCCCGCCGCCGAGCCGTCGACCGTCGAAACCTCCGTCGACGTTCCGCCGTCCTCCGCGCCGTCCGCCTCTTCCTCGAACAAGCGTTGGGGACTCTTCGCCGTCGCCGCCGTTTTTACGGTCGTCGGCGCCTTTTTCTTCTGCCGCAACGTCCTCCCCGTCAATCCGCTCGGCGTTTTTTACAAACGCGTCGAATACGCGAGCGGCGACGGCAAAACGGTGCGCCGAGACTCGTCCCCGATCGACTATCGCGACTACTCTTTTTATTTCCTCGACGACCCGGTCAATCAACGCGTTTACTACGTCGATGACTATTTGATCGACAATATGTCCTTCTTTCACTCGTATCATTATTTGGACGCGGTGAAACAGCTTGATATGAGCGACAATTTTTACGAAAACTACGAAGCGTTGAAATCGCGTCGCGTTATTTCTCTCGTTATGTCCGGCGTCGCGACGCTTTGCGGATTCGCGCTCGCGCTTTTCGCCCTCTTGGCGCCGGAAAAACGTCGAAACGTCGGAACGGCCCGCGGCGACGTTTGGCGTTAGTCCGCCGTTCGTTCCGTTTCTCAAACGCTCGGAATCGTCTCGCCGTCGATTTCGAGCGTTTTTACGTCCGGACGCGCTTTCGTTTTTGTTCTTTCTCTCGTTCCGCGTTAAACGGGCAATTTATCTTTTGGACTTTCGTTTACCTCGACTCGCGTCGTTGTTTCAAGAGCGCGATCTCCGAATAAATTTCATTAAAACGCTCTTTTCGACAAATTCGTTCTACTTTTCCTTCGACGCCCGGCCAAGGAACGCGCCGTCGCCGCCGCGCCGCCCCAACGTAAAAAAAAACGAAAACTTTCGAGGCCGTATCGCGTTGGTTTGAAGTTCAAACCTTAAATTTCGTTAACAGAAACTTTTAATGACGCAAACATTAATTTTCGGCGTTAAAAGACTAAATCAAACGTTTTTTGCGAGGCTCGCGTCGAACGCCGAAGGCCGTTTTTTACCGCGTCCGAGGCCTATTTTGACGTTTTTTTAACGCGCCGAGACGAATTTTTATCAATCCCGCTCACAAATTTTGATTATTTTGTAAAAAATGATAAAAAACGTCTCTTTTAGGATTGTAAATTAAGTTGATACAGTATAATATATAGGATAGACAAAGAAGGCGAGATAAACTTTCCTTTTTTACCGTCGCGTCGGGCCAAAACAAACGTCCGCGCCTTAAATCGCAAACCCAACGTCGCGTCGCGCCGCTTAAAGTTTTACGGCTTTGCGCGGCGACTTTAAACGTTCATCAATAAAAACGTCGACGCCTTAAACGGCGCCCGTTGGCGTTTATCGCAGCTAGATCGGCGAAAATTTAGCGTGCGATTTCAACGGTAGCGCAGTCGCCGCCGCGCGACGACGCGATCGTTTTCCGTCGAAACTTTTTAGGTTGTCGACGATGTTTCGCAATCCTTTAACGGCGTTCCCCAACGCGCGGCGACGAGGTAAGCGTCGCGTCGCGTTGCGCCGTTAAAACGAATTATCCTCAAAACGCTAGGAGAAAAAAAATGGCAAGAGGAGGCAAAAGAAAGGGCGCCGGTCGCCCGAAAGGAACCGGTAAATTTGGCGAGCCGACCAAAGCGATTCGTTTGCCGATTTCTATGATCGACCGCATTATGCTCTTCATAGAACAAAAAGGCCTTTCTTTCCCGCTTTACAACGACCAAGTGCAAGCGGGTTATCCGTCCCCCGCGGAAGACGCGCCCGTCGACAGCCTCGACTTGGGATCCTATTTGGTGCAAAATCCGGCCGCGACCTTTTTCGTCAAGGTAACGGGCGAATCGATGACCGGCGCCGGTATTTTTCCGGACGACCTTCTCATCGTCGATCGTAGCGTGGAAGCGAGCAACGGAGACGTCGTCGTCGCCGTCGTCGACGGCGAGTTTACCGTCAAACGCCTCTTTATTTCGAAACGCAAAATCGAATTGCGCCCGGAAAACGACAAGTTCTCGCCGATTTCGTTGAGCGACGAAAGCGAACTGAACGTTTGGGGCGTCGTGAAAAACGTTATTCACCGCGTTTGAACAGGTCTCTCGCGTCGTTTATTGAAATCGCGTCCGTTGCGAATCTTTATTTTGCGGCGGCGCGAAACGGCGACTTTTTTAAAAGCGAATGGCGTTTGTCGTTTTTCGCGACTTTTGCGTCGTTTCCTTGTTTCAAACGAACTGTTAACGTCGAATCGACGACGCCGATTTTAGGTTGCAAGGCGGTTGCGGCAAGTGTTATTTAATCGAGCGTCTTTTTCGACGTCGACATTCTCTCGCGATCTTTTAACTCGGCGTTTTGGCGTTTCCTCGCTTCTTTTTAACGTTGCGACGGAGCGTTGCGCCCGCGATTTTCCGACGACGTTTTTCGAACCGTTTGAATTTTGGCGCTCGATTTGGCGTTCGATTTCGGACGCGTCTTCTTTTGAAAAATCGGCGCGCGCTTTTTTCGACCGTCGTCTGAATTCGCTTCCCTTTTTTTCGTTTCTTCGCCCCGACTCTTCCGATTTTACCGATTTTGCGGAGCGTATTTTCTTTGTGTTGCAAACGTTCGCCGCGCAAACGATTTTTTCGTTCGTTTCTTCGGCGTTCGAACTTGACGAAGCGGAGCGTTTGGAACTTTTCGGCCCGACGCCGTTCGATTGGGGCGCGTCGATTCGTCCCCTCCTCGCCCCGGAAACAACGCGAACGTTAAAAGAGTCGTATCCGGCCAATTCGACTTCTTTTTCCTCCGACGCCGAATTCCTCGCCGACTTTTACGCTCGCCTTTTTCCCGCCGAGGCGCGGCGCGGTTTGGGCGAATTTTACACGCCGTTCGGATTGGTCGCCGAAGTCGTCGATCGCGCGCTTTTCCACTTGAACGAATCCTCGGCGAACGTCCTAACGGAGCCGAACCTCGCGACGTCCGCGCCTTCGTTTTTAACGTCGGGCGTCTCCCGTCCCGCTTCGACGCAAGCGCCGACGTTTGCGCGGAGCGCCGACTTCCCGTCGATTTTGGATCCGACGTGCGGCGACGGCGCGTTTTTGGTTCCCGTTTTGCGACGTCGCGTCTCGTTAGGCGCCGACCCGGTTTCGGCGCTCGCTCAAATCGCCGGTTTCGACTTAAGTCCGTTGGCGGTCGTTTCGGCGCGCGCTCGGCTCGCCTTCGCGGCGACGGCGACCTTTCCTCCGGAACGCCGAGCCGCCGAACTCCGCCGAATTGTCGAGCGCCGCCGCGCGACGCGCCCGAACGAACCGATTTTGCCGATTTTCCTCCTCGACGCCGTTCGCCACCGCGTTCCGACGCTCGACGCGCCGCCGGCTTCCTCGTCTCCCGTTTCCCTTTCTTCTCCCGATTATTTCAACGCGCGACGTTGGGCGGCGACGCCCGATTTCGAACGCCGTTTCGACGTCGTCGTCGGAAACCCGCCTTGGATCGCTTGGGATCGACTTTCCGCCGAGTACCGCGACGCGACGAAAGAGCGTTGGCGCGAACGCGGCCTTTTCACTTTGTCCGGTTCGGCGGCGCTTCTCGGCGGGGGCAAAAAGGAACTCGCCGGGCTTCTCGTTTACGAAACGCTCGATCGGCGGTTGCGCGACGGCGGCGTTTTAGCGTTCGTCGTTCCGAAATCGCTCTTCCAATCCCGCGACGCCGGGAACGGTTTTCGCCGTTTCGGTTCGAATCCGGACGCGGCGCGCCCGGCGCCGTTTCGCGTTCTCGAAATCGACGATTTTTCGGAAGTTCCGCTTTTTTCCGGCGTTTCGAGCAAGTTCGCGACCTTTTGCGCGCGACGCGGCGAGCCGACGCGTTATCCGATTCCGGTTCGCCGTTGGCGCGCGACCGCCGTCGACGAATCGCAAACCGCCGAAACGCTCGCTCGGCGCGGTCGCCCTCGTCGAACCGAACGCGTTGAAATCGCCGCCGTCGGGCTCGCGTCCCCAATCTCCGACGCGCCGGGCGCTCCGCTCCGTTTCGACTTTCCGACCGCGCCGCAAAACGCGCCCTCCCCAAGCGTTCCGACCGTTCAACGCGCCGAATCTTCGGAACTCGACGCGCTCGTCGAACGACTTTTCGCCGAAAACGCCCAAACTCGCCCCGCTAATCGCCCGCCGCGCTCCGCCGATTTCGCCGAACTCCCGCTTTTTGCAAACGCCGCCGAATCCGCGTCGTCGGTCGAACCGACCGTCGAACTCGCCGCGCTCCCTTACGTCGCTCGACTCGGCGCGAACGCGGCGGGCGCGAGCGGCGTTTTTTGGCTCGAAAACGTCGAACGACTCGACGAGACGCTCGTTTCGGTTCGCAATCTCGGCGACGTCGGACGACGCAAAGTCGAAACGGTCGAGGCGCGGGTTGAGGCGAAGCTCGTCTTCCCGCTCCTCCGTTGGCGCGACGTCGACGAGTTCGCCGCGCGGCGTCCGACGACCGCGATTCTTCTTCCGCAAGACCCGGCGCGACGGCGCGGAATCGACGACGAAACGATGCGGCGCGACTTCCCGGCGGCGCTCGCGTACTTGCGCCGATTCGAAACGACGCTTCGCGACCGCGCCGCGTATCGCAAATTTCAATGTCGCGCTCCGTTTTGGTCGCTGTACAACGTCGACGAAGAAACGTTCGCGCCGATTAAAGTCGTTTGGCGGCGGATGGATTCGACGATTCGCGCCGCGGTCGTTCCGTTCGACGCGGAGCGCGACCGCCCGATTATCCCGCAAGACACCTTGTCGACGGTCGCCGTCGCGACGCTCGACGAAGCCGATTATCTCGCCGCCGTTTTGAACTCGCCGTTCGTCCGTCGCCGCGTCGCCGCGTCGAGCGTCGCCGGTTCGAAAAGTTTCGGCTCGCCCGGCGCCTTCGCCGCGCTCGGCGTTCCGCGCTTCGTTCCGACGTCGCCCCTTTGCCGCGCGCTCGCCGAGTTCGGTCGCCGCCGTCGCGAAGAAGCGGAACGGAAAGCGAACGGCGAATCGACGCCCGACGCGCTTCCGGCAAGCAAGTAAACGCGCCGTCGCCTTCCGCCGTTCTTCAATCGCCTCTCGACGTTAAAGCGTTTAAAATCCAACGCCGTTCTCGTCAAAAAACTCCCCTCCGACCGCCGCGGGAAACGCCCGTTTTTTCGCGTCTAAACGTCGCTCAAGAAACGCGAAAACCCGCGCCGTCTCGCAAGACTTCGCGGGTTTTCGCGTCAACTTTGTCGATTATTACAATTTTAACGACAAATTCGCCGTTCGAACGTCGACGCGAGCTTTACTTAACGGTCGCCGCCTCGAACGCGTCGAGCGCTTCGGAAAGAACCTTTTGCGTTTCAATATCCTCTTTTTCGCTCGCGTTGTACCGGTCGTACATCTTGACGATTTCCGGCCCGCGCAGGAGCGATCCGTTCGTCGCCCATTGGCGCTTCAACGCTTCGAGCGCGCGGCGACGCGTCGCGACGTCGAACCGCGTATCGCCGATCGACTCGACCAACTTCGTTTGCGCGAAATTCGTTTTCAGCGTCGCGGCGACTTCGAGACCGACGTCGAAGAGCGCCGGCGTCGACAAGGTTCGCGAAATCGTCCCGTTCCAGTCGACGACGTCGTCGAGCGCGCCGGGTCGCGTCGTTTCGAGCTTCAAGAGCGCGCGCAACGCCGCTTTCGACTGCGCCAACCGCAATTCGGCCGGAACTTGCTCCGGCTTCGTCGTTTCAAGAAGACGCTGCGTCGCCCAAACGCCCGATTCGAGGTCGAACGGCGTCGGCGCGGTCGTCGCGTTCGGCTCGGCGCCGACCAACGCTCCGGCGGCGCTTCCGTCCGCTTCGGTCGCGTATCCGACCAACATCGGCGCGTCGTTCGTTCGGACGTCGGAACGAAGCGTTTGCGCGACG